>CAMBNY010000001.1 GCA_945869165.1 Comamonas sp. lk
TCTTCGCGCAAACGCGAGCGCAGCACAATCAGAACTACACCGGCTGCCACGGCAAACAAGCCGCACACCAACAGCGCCACATGGCCCTGGGCCCCCGCGTCGCGGGCAAAGCCAGAAAGCACCGTGGACAGCAAGCCGCCGTAAATAAGTATCCAGATCACGCGCTCCAAGCGCAGTAAACGCACATCCGTGGTGCCGTTGTATTTCTTAAAAAATGCCATTAAAAAGCCTCCTCAGGGAACGATGCACAGGTCATATCCCTGGATTGAACCACAGACAACCAGGCCCCGATTTTCGGCAATTCGTAGTGGAAGAAGAATTGGGCAGCACCCAGGCGCCCTTGGGTGGCCACGCCCTGCCCCTGCGGATCGGCCTCCAGCGCGGCGCAGGCCACATCCAGCCAGATCCAGGCCAGCACCGTGTGGCCAAAGGCCTGCATATAGGGCACGGCGTTGGCCAGGGCCTCTGCGGGCACGCCGGTGGACCAGGCGGCGCGGGTAGCCGCACCAACTTGTGCCAGGGCTTGCCCTAGTGCTGCGGCATGTTCGCCCAGCACCGCATGACTACCGGCTCGGGCCATGGTGGCCTGCATGCGGGTAGCCAGCAATTGCATGCCTTTGCCGTTTTCCATCAGCACTTTGCGGCCCAGCAGGTCCAGGGCCTGAATGCCGTGCGTGCCTTCGTGGATCATATTGAGGCGGTTGTCGCGCCAATACTGCTCCACCGGAAAATCGCGGGTATAGCCGTAACCGCCGTGCACCTGGATGGCTAAGGAATTGGCTTCCAAGCACCATTCGCTAGGCCAGCTCTTGGCAATCGGGGTTAGCACTTCGAGCAACAGGCGCGCATCGTCTGCTGCTGCGGCTTCCGCCGTATGCTGTTCATCCACCAGCCGGGCGCAGTACAGAGCCAGCGCCAAAGCGCCTTCGCCATAGGCTTTTTGGGCCAGGAGCATGCGCTTGATGTCGGTGTGCTCAATGATGCGCACCTGCGGCTGCGAGGCATCTTTGCCACCGGCGCCCATGGGCCGACCCTGGGGCCGGTTTTGCGCATAGTCCAGCGAAGCGTAATAACCGGCCAGCCCGAGCATGGTGGCGGCAATACCCACACCAATACGCGCTTCGTTCATCATATGGAACATGCAGCGCAAACCCTCGCCGGGTTGGCCTACTAAATAGCCAATAGCACCCGCGCCCTTGCCGTCCAGCCCGGCGCTGCTGCCCACCGGAAACTTGCCCTCGCCGAAGTTCAGCAAGGTGTTGGTCGTACCGCGCCAGCCCAGCTTGTGGTTCAGTCCGGCCAAAGCCACGTCATTGCGTACCCCGGTTAATTCGCCTTGTGCATCAACTATTTTTTTAGGCACAATAAACAGCGAAATGCCGCGTGTGCCGGGCACCAGTTTGCCCTGCGCATCCGGGATTTTGGCCAGCACCAAATGGATGATGTTCTCGCTGAGCTCGTGCTCACCGCTGGAAATCCACATCTTGTTGCCTTTGAGGCGGTAGCGCGGGCCTAGCGCATCAGCCTGATAGCCATCGCCATCGGGCACGGCGCGGGTCACGATATCGGACAGGCTAGAGCCCGCTTGCGGCTCGCTCAAGCACATGGTCCCGGAAAAGCGGCCCGAAAACTCCTGCAGGGCAAACACCTTTTTTTGCGTCTCGGTACCGTGCACCATCAGCAAATTGGCGTTGCCCGTAGTGAGCATGCTGGTGCCAATACCGACCGAGGCACAGGCAAAAAATGCATTGGCGGCGGCCTCTACGCTGTAGGGCAGTTGCATGCCGCCGATGTCATAGTCCTGCGCTGCGCTGAGCATGCCCGATGCTGCGTAGGCGTCGGCAGCATCTTTACTGGCTTGCGGCAAGATCACCTTATCGCCATCAAAGCGCGGCTCTTCGATGTCCACCAAGCGGTTAAACGGCGCGTACTTCTCGCGCGCAATGCGTTCGCAGGTATCGAACACCGCGTCAAAAGTTTCGCGCGAATGGTCTGCAAAGCGCGCGCGACTGCTGAGCTGCTCTGTGCGCAACCAATCGTGCAATAAAAAATCGATGGTTGCGCGCAGCTTCATAGCAAGCGTCCTTTACAAGACTTCGAAAATACCCGCTGCGCCCATGCCGCCGCCGATACACATGGTGACGCACACCCGCTTCGCACCACGGCGCTTGCCTTCGATCAAAGCGTGGCCGGTCAAACGCTGGCCGCTCATACCAAACGGATGACCCACCGCAATAGCGCCGCCATTGACGTTGAGCTTGTCCGCAGGAATGCCCAGCTTGTCGCGGCAGTACAGCACCTGCACAGCAAAGGCTTCGTTGAGTTCCCACAGGTCGATATCAGCCACCGTCAGTCCCAGGCGCTTGAGCACTTTAGGCACCGCGTACACCGGGCCAATGCCCATTTCGTCAGGCTCGCAACCAGCGACCGCAAAGCCCAGGAAACGGCCCAAAGGCTTCAGCCCTTTTTGCTCGGCTATTTTTTCGTGCATCACGACCACCGCACCCGCGCCATCAGACAACTGGCTGGCGTTACCGGCCGAGACCAAGCCGCCAGGCAGTGCTGAACGCAAATCTTTAATGCCTTCGTAGGTGGTACCAGCGCGGATGCCTTCGTCATCGGACACCGTCACTTGCTTAGTCATCATACCCATCACTTTGTCGGCCACACCCATGGTGACTTTGATCGGAGCAATCTCGTCTTTGAACAGGCCTTTTTCCAAAGCGGCAGAGGCTTTTTGCTGGCTGGCAGCGCCATACTGGTCCATGGCTTCGCGGCTGATGTGGTAGCGCTTGGCCACTTGCTCGGCGGTTTGCAACATCGCCCAATAGACCTCGGGTTTGTTTTTTTCCAGCCAGGGGTCGGCAAGCATATGTTTGTTCATTTCCTGCGCGGTGCAAGAAATCGCCTCTAGGCCACCGGCCACGTAAATATCACCTTCATTGGCCAAGATGCGCTGCGCCGCCGTCGCAATGGTCTGCAGGCCGGAGGAACAAAAACGGTTGATCGTCATGCCCGAGACGCTGACCGGGCAACCGGCGCGCAATGCAATTTGGCGCGCGATATTGGCACCGGTGGCGCCTTCGGGCGTGCCGCAGCCCATGATGACGTCATCGACCTCACCGGCGTCGATACCAGCACGCTTGATCGCGTGTTCGACCACATGGCCGCCCATGGTGGCGCCATGGGTCATATTGAATGCGCCTTTCCAGCTTTTGGTCAGGGGCGTGCGTGCGGTGGAAACTATTACTGCTGCAGTCATGGTGGTTCCTTAATTAAATGTCTTGCCTTCGGCAGCCAGGCGCGCCAACAAGGGCGCGGGCTTCCAGAAATTGGCATCGTCCAGCGGGTTTTGGGCAAATCGGTGCATGGCTTGCACCACGTTGAAGAGGCCCACTTCGTCGGCATACAACATAGGGCCGCCACGGTAGGGAGGGAAGCCATAGCCAAAGATGTAGGCGATATCGATATCGCTGGCCTTGTTCGCAATGCCCTCTTCCAAAATATGCGCTGCTTCGTTGACCAACGCGAACACCAGGCGCTGCACGATTTCTTCGTCACTGATTTTGCGCGGCGTGATGCCATTAGCGGCGCGGTAGTCTTCGATCATCTTGACCACTTCGGCGTTGGGAATGGCGTCGCGTTTGCCCGGCTTGTAGTCGTACCAACCAGCGCCAGTTTTTTGACCGAAGCGGCCTTTCTCGCACAAGAGGTCGGCGGTTTTGCTGTACTTCATGGTGGCACGCTCCACCGCGCGGCGCTTGCGGATAGCCCAGCCGATGTCATTGCCGGCCAGATCGCCCATGCGGAAAGGACCCATGGCCATGCCAAATTTTTCCATGGCTTTGTCCACTTGCTGCGGCGTGCAACCTTCGTCCAGCAAAAAGCCACCCTGGCGGCCATACTGCTCGATCATGCGGTTACCGATGAAGCCATCGCACACGCCCGAGACCACTGCGGTTTTGCGGATCTTCTTGGCGACTGCCATGGAAGTAGCCATCACGTCTTTAGCCGTCTTGGCGCCGCGCACCACTTCGAGCAGCTTCATCACATTGGCAGGGCTAAAGAAATGCAGTCCGACCACGTCTTGGGGGCGCTGGGTGAATTCGGCAATCTTGTTCACGTCCAAGGTGGAAGTGTTGGAGGCCAAAATAGCGCCGGGTTTCATCACGCGGTCCAGCTCTTTGAACACTTTTTCTTTCACGCCGATTTCTTCAAACACGGCTTCGATCGCCATGTCGGTGCCGCTGAGTTCGTCGTAGCTCAAGGTGGTGGACAAAAGCGCCATGCGCTGTTCGTATTTGTCTTGCTTGAGCTTGCCTTTTTTGACCTGGGCTTCGTAGTTGCCGCGGATCGTGGCCACGCCCTTGTCCAGCGCTTCTTGTTTCATCTCCAGCATCTTGACGCTGATACCGGCATTCATGAAGTTCATGGCAATGCCGCCGCCCATGGTGCCTGCGCCAATGATGGCTACGCTCTTGATCTCGCGCTGTTGGACACTGGAATCGATGTCTGGAATTTTGGAAGCTGCGCGCTCACCCAAGAACAAATGGCGCAGGGCGCGGCTCTCAGACGTCATCATGAGGTTGATGAAAATCTGGCGCTCGGTGGCCATACCTTCTTCAAACTTTTTGGTGGCTGCGGCTTCCACAGCCTCAATGCACTTGAGCGGGGCCGGGTAGTTTTTGGCCATAGCGCCCACCATATTACGGGCGAACTGGAAATAGGCGTCGCCCAGCGGGTGCTTGCAAGGCAGATCACGCACCAGGGGCAGCGGACGCGTCGCTGCCACGGAGCGGGCAAATGCCAAGGCTTCTTCGGCCAGGCTTTCGGCGGACTTAGACAGTTTGTCGAACAATTTTTGGCCCGGCAACATGGCCAGCATTTCACTCTTGATCGCTTCGCCCGAGACCACCATGTTCAGGCCGGCTTCGACGCCGAGCACACGCGGCAGGCGTTGCGTGCCACCGGCGCCGGGCAGCAGGCCCAATTTCACTTCTGGCAATGCGATGCTGGCGCCCGGCGCGGCAATGCGGTAGTGACAACCCAGGGCAAGCTCCAAACCGCCGCCCATGGCCACTGAATGGATGGCAGCAATGACGGGCTTGGTGGATTTTTCGAGAAGCAAAATAACGCTATTGAGGTTGGGCTCCATCATGGCTTTGGAGGAACCAAATTCGCGGATATCGGCGCCGCCCGAGAAGGCTTTGCCTGCGCCGGTGATGATGATGGCTTGCACCGCCGCATCAGCCAGTGCTTTGGCCATGCCATCTGCAATGCCGACCCGGGTGGAATGGCCCAGGCCGTTGACCGGGGGGTTGTCGAGCGTAATAAGAGCGATATCGCCCTGAACCTGGTAATGCGCTGTCATGCTGGCTTTCCTTGTAACGATGCGGCAATGGGGAGACGGAGAGACAAAATAGAACGACCGTTCTTTTTTGTAAATTGTAGGGCTTTTTGCGTCTGGTGCCTCGCATTTTGTCCCAACTGAGACAAGGGCTTCGTCAGACCTCCAGCCACTCTTTACGCACTGCCGCGTTGGCTTGCAGGGCAGCGGGTGTTCCCTCAAACACCACGCTGCCATGGCCCATGACCAGGCACCGATCGGAAATTTGCATGGCTATGGTCAGCTTTTGCTCGATGAGCAGCACCGACAAGCCGCGCGCGCGCAGGGCCTGCAAAAACCCGGCGACCAGTTCCACGATCTTAGGCGCCAGGCCTTCGGTGGGTTCGTCGATGATGACCAGGTCCGGGTCGCCCATCAAGGTACGGCACAGGGTCAGCATCTGCTGCTCGCCACCGGATAAGACGCCGGCCTCCACATCTGCGCGTTCGCGCAGGCGCGGGAACAAGGTATACATGTCCTCAAAAGTCCAGCGCGGGTTTTTGTGGCCGGATTTTTCGCCCAGCATCAGGTTTTGGTGCACCGTGAGGCGCGGAAAAATATCGCGGTTCTCAGGCACATAGCCCAACCCCAACTGTGCGATTTGGTAAGGCTTTTTACCCAGCAACTCATGGCCGTTCCACTGGACAGAGCCCTGTGCATCGACCAGACCCATGATGGCTTTGGCCGTCGTGGAGCGGCCCGAGCCATTTCGTCCCAGCAGAGCCAAAATTTCGCCCTCGCCCACCTGCAAATCCACGCCATGCAGCACATGGCTTTTACCGTAAAACGCGTTCAGGCCTTGTACGTGCAACATACTTATTCCCTACGCTGCGCTGCGTCGGCCTGGGCGTCGGCCACCGCCGAACCCAAATAGGCCTCTTGCACGCGCGGGTCTGCGCGCACTGCCTCGGGTGTGTCAAAGGCAATCACTTCGCCATAGACCAGCACGGCAATCTTGTCGGCCAGGCCAAAGACCACGCCCATATCGTGCTCCACCGTGAGCAAGGTTTTACCCTCGGTGGCTTCGCGGATCAGGGCCACGAAATGGCTGGTTTCGCTAGCGCTCATCCCAGCGGTCGGTTCGTCCAGCAAAATCACACTGGCGCCGCCGCCAATGGTGATACCGACTTCCAAGGCCCGCTGCTCGGCATAGGTCAGGTCCATAGCCAGCACATCGCGTTTACGGGCCAGGCCGATGCGCTCCATCAGTGCCAGTGCGGCGGCATTGGCATCATGCATATCGGCCAGAAAATGCCAAAAGCTGTAGCCATAACCCAGGCTCCAAAGCACGCTACAACGCAGGTTTTCAAACACGCTGAGCTTGGGAAAGATGTTAGTGATCTGAAAACTGCGCGACAGACCTAGGCGGTTGACCTCGAACGGCTTTTTGCCTTGTATCGCCTGCCCGTGCAACAAAATGTCGCCGCCGCTCAAGGGCATACGCCCGCTGATCAGGTTAAAGAGTGTGGACTTGCCCGCGCCGTTAGGCCCGATGATCGCCACACGTTCGCCCGACTGCACCACCAGATCGGTGCCGCGAATAATTTCTGTCTTGCCAAAGCTTTTGCGCACACCACGCAATTGCAGAGCCGGTGGCAGCGTAGAGCTTGTCATGGTGTAGCAGCGGCGCGCAAGCGCTCGTCCTCCATGCTTTGGTGCACCGCATTCCATTGCAGCGCAAAGCGGCGCCGTGACCATTCAAAAAATAGCATCCCGATAGCCAAGTACACCAGTAAGCCAGACCAATGCACGGCCGAGGATGTGTCCAAGCTCGTGCCTAAAAACCGCAGCATCGGACCCATCGCGGCATCGAGCTGGCGGTGGTACACCATTTCTACCAGCGCAGAAAAGCCCAGCGCACACACTGCGCCGCTCAGGGCCAAATATCCATAGACCGACGACAGGGCACCTAGCTTTCCGTGGCGGGCGACGCGCAGATTGAGCATGATCAGGCTAGCGAGACCGCCCGGCGCATACATCACCATCAGCATAAACACCGCGCCCAAATACAGCAGCCAGGCCTTGGTAATTTCGCTCAGCATGACAAAAGCCAGCACCATCAACACCGCGCCGAGTATGGGACCGAAGAAGAATGTGGCACCGCCTAAAAAGGTGAACAGCAGATAGCCGCCGGATCGGGCCGCACCCACGACCTCGGCATTGACAATTTCAAAATTCAAGGCGCCCAAGCCACCCGATATGCCGGCAAAAAATCCGGCGATGATGAATGCGGTATAGCGGATGCGCTGCGGGTTGTAGCCAATAAATTCAACCCGTTCCGGGTTATCGCGCACCGCGTTAAGCAAGCGGCCTAGCGGGGTTTGGGTAAAGGCGTACATCAGCACCACGCAGACCAGGGTGTACAAGGCGATCAAGTAATAAACCTGCACGGCCGGGCCATACGTAATACCCAGCACCGGCGCGCCGACCACGCGGTTCCCCGACACGCCGCCCTCGCCACCGAAAAATTCGGGCACCATCAAGGACATGGCAAACACCAGCTCGGCCAAGCCCAGGGTAATCATGGCAAAGGTGGTGCCTGATTTACGCGTGGTCACATAGCCAAACAGCACCGCAAAGCCCATGCCCGCGAAACCGCCCACCAGGGGCACTAAGGACACCGGCAGCGCCGGGCTGGCCCCGGACCAGGCATTCAGCGCGTGGATGGCGACGAAGGAGCCCAGGCCGGTATAGACCGCATGGCCAAAACTGAGCATGCCGCCCTGCCCCAACAACATGTTGTAAGACAAACAGGCAATGATGGCGATGCCCATTTGCGACAGCATGGTGATGGACAAGCCGCTGTCAAAAATACGCGGCATGACGAGCATGACCAAGGCAAAGGCCAGCCAGAGCCAGACGGAACCCCAGCGCGCGCCGGTATAGCTAGTGGCGCTCATCCCTCGCGGCTCCCCAAGAGGCCACGCGGGCGGAAAATCAAAATCAAGACCAACAACAAATACGGCAAGATCGGAGCGACCTGCGCAATCGTCAGCCGCGCCAGCGTGGTGCCCTGCCAGGACGGCGCCATGCCCAGCGAAGCCAACACGCTGCCCACCGAGTAGTCCAGTGAAACGGCAAAGGTTTGGACGATACCGATCAAGAGCGACGCGATAAACGCGCCTGACAAAGAACCCAAACCGCCAACCACCACCACCACAAACACGATAGAGCCCACGGTGGCGGCCATCGCTGGCTCGGTCAGGAAAGTACTGCCGCCAATGACACCGGCCAAACCGGCCAGACCGGCACCGGCGCCAAACACCAGCATGAATACGCGCGGCACGTTATGCCCTAGAGACTCGACAGCATCTGGATGCGTCAGCGCCGCCTGGATGACCAAACCCACACGGGTGCGCGTCAGTAATAGCCATATAGACGCCAGCATGGTGATAGCCACCAGCATCATGAAACCACGCGTCGCTGGAAAAGGCGAGCAGACGATGCGCAATGCGGCATCGGCAGTGCTGCAAAGTTCGGGCGCCACCGCACCCCCATGCAGACTCAGGCCGGCCACCGAATGATTCACCAAGGTAAATGCCGGACCTTGCAACAGCGCGGGCGGCGCAAAGTCCACGGCAATCCGGCCCCAGACCAGGTGCACCACTTCCAGCACCACGTAGGTCAGGCCAAAAGTAATCAAAAGCTCGGGCACGTGGCCGAACTTGTGGACGCGACGCAAAAAATATCGCTCGAACGCAGCGCCTAGAGCGCCCACCACCAGGGGAGCTAGTACCAGGGCGGTCCAAAAACCAAGTAGCTGCGAAATGCTATAGCCGATATAGGCACCCAGCATATAAAAACTGGCGTGCGCGAAATTGAGCACCCCCATCATGCTAAAAATCAGGGTCAGGCCTGAACTGAGCATGAATAGCAAGAGACCGTAGCACAAGCCATTAAGGCTGGTTATTAGAAAAAACTCCATTGCAGGAAGCACACTTTGGACGCCACTCGGGCCACCTCGCCGAAAAAGTGCTATCTCCTTATAAGGTGTTACAAAGGCTCACCGAAAACGGAACCGAGCACTAAAAGGGCTGGGTGCCTACCGAGCCAGCAAGCAAATGCCACACGCACCCTATGCCGCGCCCCATCGGGCCTGCGGCAGTCCGGGCGCATTGCGGCTGCGCCATTCAATTAGGACTTAGGCTGTGGGCAAGCTGTAATCTTTCAGCGTTTCGCGCAATTTGACTTTTTGCATTTTTCCGGTCGCACCCAGCGGGATGGCGTCAATGAAGATGACATCGTCAGGAATCTGCCATTTAGCGGTTTTACCGTCAAAAAACGCCAGTAATTCCTCTCGCGAAACCTCGGTCCCAGGCTTCTTCACGACCACTACCACCGGCCGCTCGTCCCACTTGGGGTGTTTCATACCAATGCAAGCCGCCATCGCCACTGCGGGGTGCGCCATGGCGATGTTTTCCACGTCAATGGAGCTGATCCATTCGCCGCCGGACTTGATCACGTCCTTGCTGCGGTCGGTGATTTGCAAATAGCCGTCGGGGTCTATGGTGGCCACGTCCCCGGTGGGGAACCAACCGTTGACCAGCGGCGAGCCGCCCTCACCCTTGAAATATTCGCGGATCACCCAGGGGCCTTTGACCAGCAAGTCGCCGTAGGCCTTGCCATCCCAGGGCAGTTCATCGCCTTGTTCGTCTACGATCTTCATATCCACGCCATAAATGCCACGGCCTTGTTTAATACGCACGGCCATTTTTTGGCTGGCGTCCATGTTCACGTGTTTGTTTTTGAGCGTGCAAACCGTGCCCAGCGGTGACATCTCGGTCATGCCCCAAGCGTGCAACACTTCTACGCCGTAGTCGTCATTGAATGCGGCAATCATGGCTGGCGGACAGGCAGAGCCACCAATCACGGTGCGCTTGAGCGTAGAAAAACGCAAGCCGCCCTGTTGCATATGGCCGAGCATCATTTGCCACACGGTGGGCACCCCAGCGGCGAAAGTTACTTTTTCGGACTCAATCAAATCGAAAATGGATTTTCCATCCATGGCCGGGCCGGGGAAGACCATCTTGGCGCCGGTCATGGCGGCTGAATACGGCAGGCCCCAAGCATTGACATGGAACATGGGCACCACCGGGAGCACGCTGTCACGCGCGCTCATATTTAAGGCGTCGGGCATGGCGCCAGCCCAAGCGTGCAGGATGGTGGAACGGTGGCTATAGAGGGCGGCCTTGGGGTTGCCCGTGGTGCCGCTGGTGTAGCACATGCTCGATGCACTGTTTTCGTCAAACTCGGGCCAGGTGTATTTGGATGCTTGACTTCCCATCCAGGCTTCGTAGCTTTGCAGGCCGGGGATGCCGCTATCGGCGGGCAGACTGGCCGCATCGCACAAGGCGATGAAATGCTTGATGGTGGTGCAACGCGCATGCACTGCTTTGACGATAGGCAAAAACGTCATGTCAAAACATAAAACCTGGTCTTCGGAATGGTTGGCAATCCAGACAATCTGGTCCGGATGCAGGCGCGGATTGAGGGTATGGAGCACGCGCCCCGAGCCACTGACGCCGAAATACAGCTCCAAATGACGGTAACCATTCCAGGCCAGGGTGGCGACGCGGTCACCAAAGGCTAGCTTCATGGCGTCCAGCGCATTGGCTACCTGGCGGGAACGCCCGGCTATATCTTTGTAGGTGCAGCGGTGGATGTCCCCCTCCACGCGGCGGGAGACGATTTCCCCTTCCCCATGGTGGCGCTCGGCAAAATCAATCATGGAAGAAATCAGCAATGGCTGGCTTTGCATCAATCCGAGCATCAACATATCTCCAAAAAAATCCGCCCCAAATGGGCGAGCGCGCATATTAACTGCACGGCATAAGAGGGCCGAAAAGCACTTCACTTAAGGCATCCAGCGACTTTCGCGGAAAATACGGGCATGACCGACCCCTTCACCCCTGCGGCAGTCGCCCCCCCATCCCCCGCCGATCTGGCGCTTGCATCGCTGCCTTGGCAACAGCGTTTTGCCCATTTGGGCCCGGATTTTGTGGCGCCCATCGCGCCTGCCCCCCTGCCCGAGCCTTATTGGGTTGGGCAAAGCGGCGCCCTAGCCCAATCGCTAGGTCTGCCGCCCGGCTGGGCTACCGCCGTCTCCGCACTGCAGGCCCTGACCGGCAACCAATTACTCCCCGGCAGCGCCATGCATGCTAGCGTGTACAGCGGCCACCAATTTGGCGTCTGGGCCGGTCAGTTGGGTGACGGGCGCGCCTGCTTGCTGGGTGAACTGGCCGGGCAAGAAATACAACTCAAAGGCGCAGGCCCCACGCCTTTTTCGCGCCGGGGCGATGGACGCGCGGTATTGCGCAGCGCGATCCGCGAATTTTTATGTAGCGAAGCCATGCACGGTCTAGGCATCCCCACCACGCGGGCTTTGTGCGTTACCGGCTCGGATGCCACCATCTGGCGCGAAACTGCGGAGACTGCGGCAGTGGTCACACGGGTTGCGCCCAGCTTTATCCGCTTCGGGCATTTCGAGCATTTCAGCAAGCGAGAACAAATCCCCCAATTGCAAGCGCTCGCCGACTTTGTGATCGACCATTACTATCCACAATGCCGGGAGGACGCAGGCGCTAATCCTTACTTATCTTTGCTGGGGGAAGTCAGCCGCAAGACCGCCGAAATGGTGGCGCATTGGCAATCCGTGGGCTTTTGCCATGGCGTTATGAATAGCGACAACATGAGCATCCTGGGCCTGACGCTGGACTACGGCCCCTTCCAGTTTTTAGACGCTTTTGCACCCGGCCATATTTGCAACCATTCAGATACGGAAGGGCGCTACGCTTTTTCGGAGCAGCCCAATATGGCGTACTGGAATCTGTATTGCCTGACCGACGCCTTGATGCCACTGATAGGCGACGAGGACGCGGCTACCGAAGCCGTGGACACGTACCGCGCGCACTTCCAAGCAGCCAGCCAGTTGTGTCTGGCGAAAAAAATGGGCCTGCACCAAGCCGACCCCCGGCAAAAAGCCCTGACCGATATGCTGCTACCCATGCTGGCGGCGGACCAGGTGGACTACACGATTTTCTGGCGCCGTCTGAGCCACTGGGCGGCTCGCATGGACGATGAGGACTTCGCCGTCATGGATTTGTTTGTGAATCGCCAGCAAATGCAAACCTGGCAGTACGCTTTTGAGTCCATGCACAAAGGCATGGGCACGACCGATGTATCAGCCCGTATGCTGCGCGCGAACCCCAAGTTTGTGTTGCGCAACTATATGGCGCAGGAAGCGATTGCTGCCGCTCAGGCAAAGAACTTTTCGGTGCTGGCGCAATTACAAACCGTGTTGGAAAGCCCGTTTGATGAACACCCCGCACAGGAGCGATGGTCTGGCTTTGCCCCGGACTGGGCTGCCGCTATTTCCGTGAGCTGCAGTTCCTGATGCAGCTACGCTTGACCCGCATTACCAAGGTATTTTTATGATCCACAAAACCGACGACGAATGGCGCGCTTTGCTAAGCGCCAAAGGCGCCGAGCCCTTGGCCTTTGCCGTGACGCGCCAAGAGTCCACCGAGCGCGCCTTCACGGGCCGCTGGGCGGACAACCACCAAAAAGGCATTTACAGCTGCATTTGCTGTGGCAAAGCGCTTTTTTCCTCTGAAACGAAATACGAATCAGGCAGCGGTTGGCCCAGCTATTTCCAGCCCTTAAGCCCCGACGCGGTAGGCACCAAAGAAGACGGCATGTTGTGGATGAAACGCACCGAAGTGCATTGCGCCGATTGCCACGCCCACCTGGGCCATGTGTTTAACGACGGACCGGCACCTACCGGGCTGCGCTACTGCATGAACTCGGCTTCACTGGACTTCACACCCGAATGAAAACCCTATTTGACCTGTTTCCGGTGCTGCTGTTTTTCGGCGCCTACAAGCTTTATGATATTTACGTGGCCACCGCCGTGATGATGGCGGCAACGGTACTCCAATCGGCTTATACCTTCTGGCGTGAACGCAGCCTGCCTTTGATGCAAAAAGTCACGCTGATTATGGTGCTGGGTTTTGGTGCGGTCACTTTAGGCTTGCACGACGAGCGTTTTATCAAATGGAAACCAACGGTTTTCTACACCTGCCTGGCGGTAGGGCTGGCGATTGCGGTTTGGGCTTTGCGTAAGAACTTTTTGCGTGCTTTGCTAGGCAGCCAGCTGGAGCTACCCGATACGATCTGGCAGCGTCTAAACGTGGCTTGGATTGCCTATTGCGCTTTCATGGCGGCACTTAACGCCTATGTGGTTGTGAACTACAGCACCGAAGAATGGGTCAACTTCAAACTGTGGGGCTACGTCTTCCCATTAGTCTTCATCATCGGCCAAGGTTTGTATATTGCGCCACACATGAAGTTGGTAGAAGAGCCCGAGCAGGCGCCGCTGTCGCCGGATGACGCGGGGAATAAGCCATGAACCAAGCATTGCAGATCACCGCGCACAACCTAGAGTCCCGCCTTCGCGAGCGCTTGCAACCCTTGCGGCTAACCGTAATCGACGAAAGCCACCAGCACGCAGGCCACATCGGGGCCAACGACAGCGGCTTTGGCACGCACTTTCGGGTGCGCATTGCATCACCTTTATTTACCGGCAAAACACGGGTCGCCTGCCACCGTCTTGTGTATGATGCCGCGCAGGATTTCATCGACCAGGGCTTGCATGCCCTGGCCATCGAGATCGATACCGCAAGCTGACTCCAGCCATCCAACACCTTTTCCAAGTACCCGCCTTTTTCCTAAACAGCGACAATACACGCTTAGTTTTTCCCTAGCCCACAAGGATCTCGAATGAAATTTCAAGTTTGGACCGCTACGGCGGCAGCCCTCCTGGCCCTGGTTGCCGCCCCCACCCTGGCGCAAAACATTGCCCTCGTTAACGGCAAACCAGTGCCCACCGCCCGCGTGGAAGCCCTGGCCCAGCAAGTAGCCCGCTCCGGCCGCCCTGTCACGCCGGACATGCAAGGCCAGCTCAAAGAAGAAGTCATCGCCCGCGAAGTATTTAGCCAAGCCGCGCAAGCCATGGGCTTGGACGCTTCTGACGAATTCAAAGCCCAGATGGAGGAAGTGAAGCAATCCATCCTGATCCGCGCCCTGTTCGCTGCCCACCAGGCCAAAAACCCTGTCAGCGAAGCCGACATGAAGGCCGAATACGACCGCTACGTAGCAATGAACGCCGGTAAAGAATACAAAGCCCGCCACATTCTGGTGGAAAAAGAAGACCAGGCGAAGGTCTTGCTGTCGCAGTTGAAAAAAGGCGCTAAATTTGAAGAATTGGCGAAAAAATCATCCAAAGACCCAGGCTCTGGTGCCAAGGGCGGCGAACTCGACTGGGCCAACCCCGCCAGCTACGTGAAAGAGTTTGCCGATGCCTTAGCGGCCCTGGGCAAAGGAAAGACCACAGAAGCCCCGGTGAAAAGCCAATTCGGATTTCACATCATTCGCCTCGATGACGTGCGCGAAGCCACTATGCCAAAGTTTGATGAAGTCAAACCCCAAATCTCGCAACACCTGACCCAGCAAAGCCTGGCCAAGTACCAGGAAGAACTGCGAAGCAAAGCCAAGATTGAGTAAACGGCTTTACAAGCCCTCATAAACAACGCGGCATAGGCCGCGTTTTTTTATGCACGCTGCTTGCGCGAGCTGCGGTATCGTGACTTGTTTCAATTTGGATTGCAGGCCTGATGGTTCAAGCCCGCTGCCACAACCACAGCGCGCCCAGCATCACAGGCTGGTGGAGCATGTAGTAGCTCAGGCTCCAGCGGCCCAAAAAGGCCAAAGGTCGCAGCGCAGAGACTTCGGCTTGGTACATAGCATGCGCGGTAGGTCGGTTTAAGACCCAATGCATCGCGGCCATGCCCCACAGCATTACGCCTAGCCAGGGGACTAAGGGTACATAGTCTTCGGTAATCGGCTTGGTGTTGATCAGGCCCAACCAGTTAAGTGACTTGTCGTTGAGCGCGTTGTCCCACCAGCCGACGTTCATCGCCCAGGGCGCCAGCCATTGCAGAGCTATTAGTGCGCCGCCCGGCAGCCACAACCAAGGCCCACGCGGCCCCACAAATCGAGTGATAAGCAACATCACCGCCATGCCGTGCAATACACCAAAGTAAATAAAGCTGCGCGGAAACATTAGGTACGAACCTGCGCTCACCAATAAAGCGCATCCTGCAATGTGCAGCCAGCGGTAGCCAAAGCGCCGCCAGCTTTGCGCTTGCGCCAATGCAATGGCTTGGCCCGCGCCCGCACAGAGCAAAAACAGGCTGAGGATGCAGGTGCGCTGCAAAGTCCAGCACGGGTCTTGGTAAAAATTGGCTAGCAGCAAACCGGCGTTGGACAAGTCAAAGCAAAAATGAAATACCGTCATCCACACCATGGCAAAGCCGCGCAACGCGTCCACACATTGATAACGCGCAGTATGCATGGCGCTATGCCTTATTTAAGCGGGCACTGGCCGCGCATTCCTGCGCGCCAAACCACGGCAAACAAGCTGGTATGAAGCGTCAGCCCAGCCATTGGCGTGCGTTGTGCCACAAATGCATCCAGGGGCTGCGCGCGCTGATGTCCAGCGCGGTCCAGCTGCTTTGGACATTGCGAAAGACGCGCTCGGGGTGCGGCATCATGGCGGTGAAGCGACCGTCCGCAGTTGTGACCGCAGTCAAGCCTGCGGGGCTGCCATTGGGATTGAAAGGATAGGCTTCGGTGCCCTGCCCCGCGTTATCGACAAAGCGCATGGCGCGTAGCGCTTTAGTGGCATCACCCCGCTGGGAAAAGTTGGCGAAACCTTCGCCGTGGGCAACGGCGATAGGCAAACGCGCACCCGCCATGCCTTGGAAAAACAGCGAGGGCGAGTCCAGCACTTCCACCATAGACAGGCGTGCTTCAAAACGTTCGCTTTGGTTGGTGCTAAAGCGCGGCCAGTGGGCTGCGCCGGGGATGATGTCGGCCAGCTCGGCAAACATTTGGCAGCCGTTGCACACGCCCAATCCAAAAGTATCTTGCCGCGCGAAAAATGCGCTGAACTGGTCCGCAAGGCGGTTGTTGAAAGTAATCGAACGCGCCCAGCCAATACCTGCTCCCAAGGTGTCGCCGTAGCTGAATCCGCCACAGGCCACCAGCCCCGCAAAGTCGCGCAGATCGGCGCGGCCGGTTTGTAAGTCGCTCATGTGCACGTCAAAGGCGTCAAAGCCGGCCTCGGTAAACGCGTAGGCCATTTCAATGTGCGAATTCACGCCCTGCTCGCGTAGCACCGCCACGCGCGGCTTGCGCGACAGCAGGGCGGGTGCCGTGGGCACGGGCTCGGGGGACAGTCCCGGCGGTAACACCACGTGCATGCCAGGATCGCTTGGTGCGCAAAAAGATGCATGTTCGGCATCGGCGCATGCTGGGTTGTCGCGCAAGCGGCAAATTTTCCAGCTCACGCTGTCCCAGACCTGGGCCAGATCGTGCAAAGGCGCAGTAAAAACTGCCTTGGCGTCACGCCAAATTTCTAAGGTCGGCGCATCAGCGCCCTGGGCCGGGCGCGTCTTGCCAATGACATGGCTGTGCTTGGACAGGCCATGGGTGCGCAGCACCGCCATCACTGCGTCGCGGTCCGCAGCACGCACTTGCAAGACCACGCCTAGTTCTTCGTTAAACAGCGCTTTAAGCGTTAGCTCTTCACGGAGCGCGCCCACCTGGTTTGCCCAGTTTTTGCTGTCGCCCACGTCCATGCGGCTGTCGCTCACGCCGTCGCCTTCGATGACCAGCATGTCCACATTCAGCGCCACGCCCACGCGGCCCGCAAACGCCATCTCGGCCACGCAGGCCAGCAAGCCGCCGTCGCTGCGGTCGTGGTAGGCCAGTATTTTTTGCTCAGCGCGCAGTGCGTTAACCGCCTGTACCAGGGCAACCAAATCGTGCGCATCGTCCAGGTCCGGCACCTGATGGCCCATCTGTTCCATAGTCTGCGCCAGGATGCCAGCACCCATGCGGTTTTTACCGCGCCCCAGGTCGATCAGTACCAGCAGCGCATCGTCCACCGGCTGCAATTGCGGCGTCAGCGTGGGCCGCACATCGGCGATGCTGGCAAAGGCCGAAACAATCAGCGACACCGGCGAGCTGACTTTCTTCGCGATGCCATCTTCGTCCTTCCATTGCGTGCGCATGGACAGCGAATCTTTACCTACCGGAATCGAGATGCCTAGTGCGGGGCACAGTTCCATACCTACAGCCTGCACCGTGACATAAAGCGCCGCATCTTCACCGGCATCACCGCAGGCGGCCATCCAGTTGGCAGACAGTTTGACGCGCGGCAGTTCAATGGGTGCGGCCAGCAAATTAGTAATCGCCTCGGCAATCGCCATGCGGCCCGAAGCCGGGGCGTCGATCACCGCCAGCGGCGTGCGCTCGCCCATGGACATGGCTTCGCCGGCAAAGCCTTTGAAGTCGGCCAACGTCACCGCGCAATCGGCCACCGGCACCTGCCAGGGCCCAACCATTTGGTCGCGGTGGCTCAATCCGCCCACGGTGCGGTCGCCAATCGTCACCAAAAACCGCTTGGAAGCCACCGTGGGGTGCGACAACACCGCCGTCACGGCGCTTTGCAAAGTGGCGCCGCTTAAGTCCAAAGGCGCAAAGTCGCGGCGCAGGGTTTGCACATCGCGGTGCATCTTGGGCGGCTTGCCCAGCAACACGTCCATCGGCATATCCACCGGCGACGGAGCACCTGCATCGGCCACGACGAGCTGGCGGTCTTCGGTCGCCACGCCCACCACCGCAAATGGGCAGCGCTCGCGCTCGCAAACAGCAGTAAACAGGGGCAAGGAATCAGGGGCAATCGCCATGACATAGCGCTCCTGGCTTTCATTGCACCAAATTTCTTTGGGTGCCATGCCCGACTCTTCTAGCGGCACAGCGCGTAAATTGAAGCGGGCGCCCCGGCCCGCATCATTGCTGAGCTCGGGAAAGGCATTGGACAGGCCTCCAGCACCCACATCGTGGATCGCCAATATCGGGTTGGCATCCGCGCCCATCAACCAACATTGGTTGATGACCTCTTGCGCACGGCGCTGGATTTCGGGATTGCCGCGCTGCACGGAATCAAAGTCCAGCTCTGCCGCATTGGCGCCCGTCGCCATGGAACTGGCGGCACTGCCGCCCATGCCGATACGCATGCCGGGCCCGCCTAGTTGCACGAGCAAGCTGCCAGCAGGGAATAATTCTTTATGCGTTTGGGCTGCATCGATCACGCCCAGGCCCCCGGCGATCATGATGGGCTTGTGGTAACCGCGCTGCACCGTGTCTTGGGCGCTTTGGGCGCTTTGTTCGAACTCGCGGAAATAACCCAGCAAATTGGGGCGCCCAAATTCATTGTTAAACGCGGCTCCGCCTAAAGGACCTTCGATCATGATTTGCAATGGGCTGGCGATATGCGCCGGTTTGCCATAGCCGCCCTGCCCGTCCCAGCGCAAGGTGGATACGGTAAACCCGCTAAGCCCAGCTTTGGGCTTGGAGCCGCGCCCGGTGGCGCCCTCGTCGCGGATCTCGCCGCCCGCGCCGGTAGAGGCGCCGGGGAATGGCGAAATAGCCGTCGGGTGGTTGTGCGTTTCTACCTTCATAAGTATGTGTTGCAAGGCCTCGGTTTTGATGTACGGCGGCGACTGCTGTGCGCCCTGGGCTGAGGCTGGCCGGGGTGCAAAGCGCTCGATGGCAGCACCTTCCATCACCGAGGCATTGTCCGAGTAGGCCACCAACATATGCTGCGGATGCGTCTTGTGCGTATGGCGGATCATGCCGAACATGCTGCTGGCCTGCGCCACACCATCGATGCTGAAATCGGCGTTGAAAATTTTGTGGCGGCAGTGCTCGCTATTGGCCTGCGCAAACATCATGAGTTCCACATCCGTGGGGTTGCGATGCAATCGGACAAAGGCTTGGTGCAGGTAGTCGATTTCGTCCTCGGCCAGGGCCAGGCCAAATTGCACATTGGCCTGCACCAAAGCAGCACGCCCGCCGCCCAACACATCGCAATAGTCCATGGGCGTGGCTGCTAAGGCTTGGAATAAGCGCGCGACCTGGGCACGCTCGCGCCATATGCTTTCGGTCATGCGGTCCTGCAGGCAGGCGGCGACAGCTTGTAATTGCGCTTCGTTCAAGCTGCCCGATTGACCGAGCCAGGATTTGACATGTACGCGGTATTCGACCGCGCGCTCAATACGACGAACGGGGAAACCACAGTTGTGGGCAATGTCGGTGGCTTTGGACGCCCAGGGCGACAAGGTGCCCAGCCGGGGCGACACCAGCAAGACCTCGCCGCCTGGCCGCTTGGACGCGGGTTCGCCATAGGTCAGCAAGGCGCCTAAGCGCTCTTGCAGGGCGGGTTCGGGCGCGCTATCGGTGGCCACCCAATGGACATAACGGGCGTCAATCGCGCTGATTTTGTTGTGAACTTGCTGTAATTGCGCCAGTAATTGCTGGCTGCGAAAAGGGCTAAGGGCGTTGCCGCCTTCGAATGTGCTGGTGTGGAGCGTCACGGTGCAAGGCCGGCTGGAGGGAATAGGCAATTTTAACGGGGCCTCCTCCCTGCTCCCTGCTCAGGGCGGCTGGAGAAACGTCGAACCGGACGCCGCCACAGGCGAGATACCTGCCGGCGCGCAATGCGAACCTACAATCTTTTGAACTAAACCGGGCCGATTCAGGGAGGAAAAGCCATGCGCATTAGCAAATTTTCGGCGCATTACGCCGCGCTTATTTTTACGCTGGCATGGGCACTGCTGCTCAGTGCTTGCGCCAGCATGCCGCAGGGCAAACCTGACCAAGGCACCCCAGTCGCGAGTTTGCAAGCGCAACTGGACCAAGCCCAAGAGGCGCTTGCGAAAACCGCCGGGTCCGAGCGCACACTGGTATTCGTGGGCGCCGCACTGAACTCTCAGTCCACGGCTTTTCAAAGCGATGTTCTGGCCGTGCAAAAACGCCTGGTCGGATTTGACATGCCCATGCAAAGTCTCATTGTGAGCAATCCGCCTGCAGACCTGGCGGCCCGTTTCCCAGCGGCCACGCAGCAAAACTTGAGCGAAGTTTTCTCACGGGTAGGTGCCTGGTCCGACAAATATCCGATCACGGTGGTCGTGCTGATGAGCAGCCACGGCAACTTGGACCAACTGGCAATTGAGATCGCCGGTCAGGCCTATCCACCTATCCGATCTGCGACCTTAAACGCCTGGTTGCGCCGCATCAATCCAGCTACGCCCACCGTGGTACTTTTATCCGCTTGCTATTCAGGCTCTTTTGTACCCGCGCTGGCCGATGGCTACCGGATGCTGCTCACAGCCAGCGCGGCCGACCGCAGCTCCTTCGGATGCAGCCCAAAATCAACCAACACCTGGTTCATCGAAAGCCTATTGGAGCAAGGCTTAAAGCCGGAGCTTAGTTGGAGCGAAGCCTTTGAACGCACATCCCAGCGCGTCGCGGCGAAGGAACAAGCATTGAAGCTCCTCCCTTCGCTACCGCAGGCCAGCATTCCAAAAGCTTGGGCAAATGCCCCGCTGGCCGACTGGCTGCGTGGCATCAAACCCTAGCTGCGGCCCGGCTGGCGGAGCGCCAAGTAAACTGGGGTTTTCAACGCTTTGCCAACCGTGCCATGACTGACAAAACTATCCCCATCCTGCCCATCAACCGCCGCAGCGCCAATATCACCGAAGGCAAATCGCGCGCGCCCAACCGGTCCATGTACTACGCCATGGGCTACGAAGAAACCGACTTCAAGAAACCCATGGTCGGCGTCGCCAACGGACACAGCACGATTACCCCCTGCAACAGCGGCTTACAAAAATTGGCCGATGCGGCGATTGCCGGGATCGAAGAGGCCGGCGGCAATGCCCAGGTGTTTGGCACGCCCACTATCTCGGACGGCATGGCCATGGGCACCGAGGGCATGAAATACAGCCTGGTCAGCCGCGAAGTGATTTCCGATTGCATCGAAACCTGTGTACAGGGCCAGTGGATGGACGGCGTGGTGGTGATTGGCGGTTGTGACAAAAACATGCCTGGCGGCTTGATGGGCATGCTGCGCGCCAACGTACCGGCGATCTATGTCTATGGCGGCACGATTTTGCCCGGCAGCTACAAAGGCCAAGACCTCAATATCGTCAGCGTGTTTGAGGCCGTGGGCCAGAACGCCGCCGGCAATCTAAGCGACTTTGATCTGCACGAAATCGAGCAGCGCGCCATCCCAGGCCCTGGCTCTTGCGGTGGCATGTACACGGCCAACACCATGTCCAGCGCCTTCGAGGCCCTGGGCATCTCGTTGATCTACTCCAGCACCATGGCCAACCCGCATGACGAAAAGCTCAATTCGGCTAAAGCGTCTGCCAAGGTGCTTATTGAAGCCATCAAAAAAGACATTAAGCCGCGCGATATCGTGACGCGCAAATCTATCGAAAACGCGGTTGCCGTCATCATGGCCACCGGCGGCTCCACCAATGCAGTGCTGCACTTCTTAGCCATCGCGCATGCCGCCGAAGTGGAATGGACCATCGAGGACTTTGAGCGCGTGCGCGTCAAAACGCCGGTCCTGTGCGACCTCAAACCCAGCGGCAAATACCTGGCCGTGGACTTGCACCGCGCGGGCGGTATTCCGCAAGTGATGAAAACCTTGCTGGTAGCTGGTTTACTACACGGCGACTGTCTCACGATTACCGGCCAAACCATCGCCGAAGTGCTCGCAGACATCCCCGATGCGCCGCGCGCCGACCAGGACGTGATCCGGCCGATCAGCAATCCGATGTACGCCCAAGGCCACCTCGCGATTCTGAAGGGCAATCTCTCGCCTGAGGGCTGCGTGGCCAAAATCACCGGCTTGAAAAAGCCCGTGATGACCGGCCCGGCCCGCGTGTTTGACGACGAGCAATCGGCGCTCAAAGCGATTCTGGCCGGCAAGATCGTGGCTGGCGACGTGATGGTTTTGCGTTACCTCGGCCCCAAAGGCGGCCCCGGCATGCCCGAAATGCTGGCGCCCACCGGCGCGCTGATTGGCGCGGGACTCGGTGAGAGCGTGGGCCTGATAACCGATGGGCGCTTCTCCGGCGGCACCTGGGGCATGGTGGTCGGTCATGTGGCACCCGAAGCGGCAGTGGGCGGTACCATTGCTTTCATTCATGAAGGCGACTCCATCACTATCGACTCGCATGCTTTGTTGCTACAACTGAACGTGCCGGACCAAGAAATCGCCAAACGCCGCGCTGCCTGGACAGCCCCTGCACCGCGCTACACCCGTGGCGTGCAAGCGAAGTTCGCTTTCAATGCATCCACGGCCAGCAAAGGTGCGGTGCTAGACGACTACTAATATGATTGCGCAGGTCGTGCGCTACTGAATTTCCTAGCCCATAGCGGGCGATCATCCAAAAAAGTATATGAGAAAGCACAATGACTTCGTTGAATAAAATTATGCTGGCCGCCGTGCTAGCCCTGCTTGGCGCAGCTGGTTTAGCAGTTCCTTGGTATTCATCCCGGACGCTGGATACCGAGCTAAAAACATTTGCCGATGGTGCGCGTTCGGGCGATCTTGTAGTGCACAAGCTCGCCCACCAAGCCGGATTGTTCAAGTCCTCTGGGACGATCGAGTTCCGATTACGCGACAGCTGTGAAGCGGATGCCCAACAAGACCCCGCAAGTTTCTCGGTAGAGTACACCGTTAGTCACTTGCCTTCGACCCGAGGCCTGATGCAATTTGATTGGGCTTTGCTTCCTCAAGGCGAAACCTTGGCGACGATCGAGGAAGTAATTGGCCACGGCAACAAGCTCAGCGGTACCGGGGCTTTGGGTTATAGCGGCCTGGTCACTATGAACATGGACTTACCGGAGCTGAACTTCTCCGACAACGGTGTGATGTTCCAAATCACCCCGTCCAAGGGGTCGCTGACAGCCGACAAAACAGCTACCCAATTTGTTTGGAGTCTCAATCGTTTTGTGGCGCGCGGCAAAGGCGAGGCATTGGACATGAAAGGACTGAGTCTGAACATGGATCTAAAAGACCGCACCTTAGGAACTGGCACCATTTCTTTAGGGGTCGAGAGCATTAGCACCTCCTCAATCTCACTAGAAGGTCTGTTGATTCGCAGTGAAAGTTCCGAGATCAACGATCGGCTGAGCTCCAAGCTTAGCGAATCAATCAAAGTTTTGAAATTCATGGACCAGTCAATGAATGACCTAGAGCTTGAGGCCAGTGTTGCTGGCCTGCATGCACCCAGCGTGCGGTCCTTGCTGGAAATCGGCAAGGCCAGTTGTGGGTTTAGCAATATGACGGCAGACGAATCGCAAAAGGTGCGTAAAGCCGTGGGGACCTTGCTCGCCACCGGGATGTCTATCGGCATCCCGACGGTCAAGGGCAGCGGGCCAGACGGAAAGGTCAGCGCCAACCTGATGGTGGAACTACTTCCCTCCAAGGACGGAACGATTGCATTGGAAAAATACCTGCGCTCTTCCGGTCAACTCGTGGTGACGGGTAACTTACTGAACCCTGGTCAAATCAACATGGCGCTTTCCACCGGTTATGCCGAAAAAATTCCTGACGGTGTAAAGGCTGCCTACAACTACCAGGACGGCCTGCTCAAAATCAGCGACAAGACTCTGGACGCTGGATTGGTAAAGACCGTACTGGCCCAGGCAGACAGAGCCATTGAGAACTTTTTGCACCCCCGAGCTGCCCCGGCCATAACAGAAACCGAAGAAGAGATAGAAGACCCTGACGCTGACGCTCCAGCGCCCCAATAGTTCGCTGCGAGCCTACCCTGGGCGGATGCAAAAGCGGCCAAAGGGGGGCAAGGTCAGGCGCCTAACTCTGAGGTCTGCGCTGCACCATTTGAACCTGCATTTGCGCAGTGCCATCGGATAGTCGGGCTAGCACCTGCTGGCCGGTTTGCATGTGCGCGGTGCCCATGAGGGGCCTGCCCGCATCATCTTCTAGCCAAGCGTAACCGCGTCCCAAGACCAGTTGCGGGTCCAATGCGCCCAGGCGCACACCCAGCTGGGCTAAGCGGCTGCGCTCACCTTGCGCGCTTTGGTGTGCGGCGTTGCGCAGGGCGGCCTGACCAGCTAGCAAGCGCGTTTTCTGGGCCTGCAGGTGCTGCCCTGGCGCATACGTCATGCGCTGCCCTGCCGCCGCCAAGCGCAGTTGCAAGCGGCTGACTAGTGCCGCCGGTCGCCCTGCGCGGCTGGCGACCTGGTCCAGCCGCTGGGACTCGCGGTCCAGCTTACGCAACACCGCGCTTTGAAGACGCAGTTGCAGGTGCCCGGCAGCGTCGAGTAATTGCTCCAAGGGCATGGCACACAGCTCAGCGGCGGCCGTCGGCGTAGGCGCGCGCAGGTCGGCGACGAAATCGGCGATCGTGAAATCCGTTTCGTGTCCGATACCGGTGATCACCGGTACCGGGCTTTTCGCCAGCACCCGCGCCAGGGCCTCGTCGTTGAAGGACCACAAGTCTTCCATGGCGCCGCCACCGCGCACCAGCAAAATCACATCGATTGGCACCGCGGCTGAACCGGTACCAGCACTCGCACTTAGACCCGCATCTGAATGGACTTCTTGGAACGGTGCTGTCAGTGCATACAAGGATTGCAAAGCTTCTATCAGCTCTGCCGCCGCATTGGCCCCCTGCACACTGGCCGGCGCCAGCAGCACTGGAATATGCGGCACGCGTCTTTGCAGTGCGCTCACCACATCGTGCAAAGCGGCCGCTCCCAGCGATGTCACCACGCCGATGCAGCGCACATGCGTAGGCAATGCTTTTTTGCGCTCGGGCTGAAACATACCCTCGGCATCCAAGCGCGCTTTGAGCAGCACAAACTGTTCAAACAAATTACCTTCGCCTGCCAGCGCCATGGCTTCGACCACCAGTTGCAGTTCACCGCGCGGTTCGTACACGCCTAGTCGACCAGAGACCTCCACCCGTTGGCCCTCGCGCGGTACAAAGGACAGGCCCGATGCAGCGCGCTTGAACATGGCGCAGCGCAATTGCCCGCTGCTGTCCTTGAGCGAAAAATAGCAGTGCCCGCTGGCTGCGCGCACAAACCCACTGATTTCGCCAGCCACCCGCACCGGGTTAAAGCGTGCATCTAAGACGTCGGCAATTGCGTGGCACAAAGCGCCAACCGACCAGACCTGAGGCACGGCCCGGCGCACGGGCAAGACTTCTGACATAAATGAATTTTGGTGTTTTCAGGTGCCCGCAAGGGGAGCGAATAGGAAATTTGAGGACTTTAAATACTATATTTGATAATAATCACAGATAATGATATTTATACAAACTTAAGCAGGGGGATCCCGTGTTTTCCATGATACTAGCCGCAGGCTGGCCGATTTGGCCCTTAATTGCCAGTTCCATACTCGCCTTAGCCATCGTGATCGAACGCTACCTTAGCTTGACCGACGCCAAAATTGCCCCCGCCGGCCTGACGAAGGCAGTGATCGATAACCTGTCCGATGGCCTGCCGCCCCAGGACTCGATAGTCCAGCTAGAACGCAACTCCCTGCTCGGCAAAGTGCTGGCCAGCGCCCTGCAGACCCGATCGCAGGACGCCACGGCCGATGAAGCCGATCTCCGCGTTGCCGTCTACCAGGCGGGCCGTCTCGCCGCACAAACCCTGGAGCTGCGCCTGACTACCTTGGCTACCATCGCTTCGGCTGCGCCCTTGATGGGCTTGCTTGGTACCGTGGTCGGGCTGATCGAGATATTCGGCGCGCAGTCACCAGGCTCGGTTGGTGGCAACCCGGCGCAATTGGCGCAAGGTATCTCCATAGCGCTGTACAACACGGCCTTTGGTCTGATCGTGGCGATCCCTGCGCTCGTGTTCTGGCGATATTTCCGTGCGCGTGCCGATGCCTATTTGCTGCAATTGGAAAGCAGCGCGGATCACTTGATGCGCCGCATGCGCGCCATGGACGCACCATGAGCGGCGGCTTTCATTTGCCAAGCACCAGCGCTGGACAGAGCTTGGAGTTCAAAACGCGCCAGCAAAGCGAGCCGGAAATCAACCTGATTCCTTTTATCGATGTCTTGCTGGTTATTCTTATTTTTCTATTATTAACAACCACATATAGCCAAAACCTCCAGTTACGCATTAATTTGCCAGTCGCCCAGGCAGATAAAGATCAGGCACCCAATCCGCCTTTGCGCATCACCGTCACTGCCAACGGCAACTACGCCCTGCAAGGTAAACTGATCTCCGACCATACTGCGGCCGCGCTGTCCGAGGCGCTGCTGGCCCAAATTCGTGGAGACAGCCAACCCGTGCTCATCATCAGCGCCGACGCCCTCAGCAGCCACCAATCTGTCATCACGGCGGTGGACGCCGCACGCATGGCCGGTATCAGCCACATCACTTTTGCGCTGCAAGCGCCCCAAGGCGCGCCGCTGCGCTGATGCCATGCGCAGCCTGGCAACGCAGCTATTGCTCCGTGTCTGGCAAGGGCGATCCTTATGGATCTGGCCACTGCTACCCATCTCCTGGCTCTATGGGCTGATCTTGGGTTTGCGCCGCGCCGTGTATGCGCTAGGCTGGCGGCCTATCGAACGACCTGCTGTTTGCGTTATCGTAGTGGGCAATGTAGTGGCTGGTGGCGGCGGCAAAACGCCCACGGTGCTCTCGGTGGTAGCGTATTTGAGGGCACAGGGTTGGGCCCTTGGCATCATTTCTAAAGGTTATGGCCGCAGCGACGGCACTACGGTGGAAGTCGTGGCCAGCGCCCCGGTCCACGCTGTGGGGGACGAAGCCCTGCTGCTGTGCCAGCGCAGTGGCGTACCGGTGTTTGTCGGTCCGAGTCGCAGGCAGAGCCTGCATGCACTTCTAGTCGCCTATCCGCAGACATGTATCGTGGTCTGCGACGACGGCTTGCAGGACTACAGCCTGTACCGCGATGTCGAAATTTGCATGATGCACGAGGACGGCCCGGGCAATGGCCACCTCCTTCCGGCTGGCCCACTGCGCGAACCCTGGCCGCGCCGGGCGCTCGACAGCTTGGGTGTGAGCGACGCGCAGCTGCTCATCGTCAACAGTGGCCTGGCCCTACCCGGCCAATTTGCCACCCGCCGACGCCTAGGCCCCATAGCCAGACGGCCTGACGGTAGCAGCTGTACCCTAAGCAGCCTGCAAGCCGACCCGGCGTTAAAGGCTGTGGCTGGCATTGCCCGACCTGCGCGATTTTTTGCCATGTTGCAAGAGGCCGGCTTGGCGCTGGCGGCCCAAGAAGCACTGCCCGACCATACGGACTTTGCAGGCCGGGATCGCGCTTCCTTGGGTGCTTACACCTTGCTGTGTACCGAAAAAGACGCCGCAAAATTGTGGGCAATTGCGCCTGACGCTTGGGCGGTCCCTTTGGAACAAAGCTTGGACGATGGCTTTTATGCTGCGCTGGACGCGCGTATCGCAGCGGCATGGGCTGGACGTTTATCATCGCCGCATGGACACTAAATTATTGGCCTTGCTGGTCTGCCCGGTAACCAAAGGCCCGCTGCAATGGCATGCCGACACCCAGGAATTGTGGTCGCGCAGCGCCCGCTTGGCCTACGCGGTGCGCGACGGCATTCCCATTCTTTTGGAAAACGAAGCACGCACCCTGAGTGACGCTGAATTGGGCCTCTAGCCGCCATGGGCACCACTGTCCTGATTCCGGCCCGCCTGGCATCGAGCCGATTGCCTGAAAAGCCACTTGCCGATTTGGGCGGCGTGCCCATGGTGGTGCGTGTGGCCCAACGTGTAGGCCAGGCCTTACCAGCGGACACTCGGGTGGTCGTGGCCTGCGACAGTCAGCGCATCGTGACTGCTTGCGAGGCTTTCGGCGTCCGGGCATTGCTTACCCGCAGCGACCATGCCACGGGCAGCGACCGCCTCGCCGAGGCCTGCGAAGTGATGGCGCTGCCAGATGACGAAATTGTGGTCAATGTGCAAGGGGATGAACCCCTTATCGACACCAGGCTGGTGGCGGCGGTGGCCGCATTGCTTAAACAATACCCACGGGCCAGCATGGGCACGGCGGCGCATGCAATTGATCAAGGTGCTGATTTTTACGACCCCAACGTGGTCAAAGTCGTATGCGATGCAGCCGGCATGGCCATGTACTTCAGCCGGGCACCCATTGCCTGGTGGCGCGACCGTCCGGCAGACGCGCCGGCCGCCTTGCCGCAACCCGCGCCCTTGCGCCACATTGGGATTTATTCCTACCGCGCTGGGTTTTTACGCAGTTTTCCCAGTTTGGCCCAGGCCCCCATGGAAGTAAGTGAAGCGCTGGAGCAATTGCGTGCGCTGTGGCATGGACACAAAATCGCGGTCTACGTCAGCGCCATCATTCCAGGGCCAGGCGTGGATACACCGCAGGACTTGGAGCGTGTGCGGGCGCTTTTTGCCAAGGGATTCAACTAATCATCCTGTGTATTGCCGGGCGAGTACGCTACGGTTCGGGTGTGCAGATGCTACTTAGGCGCCCGTTGGTAAAGCCCCAAGGGTAATTTACAAGCTACTGCTCCGGCCCCTAGCCTTTGGCAGCGGTCACGATGTAAGTCAATTTAAGGTTGACGCGTGCTATTCTCCAAGCTAGACCCTATAAAGCAGCCGCGCTACATCCTATATGGCCCGGCGATTAAGAGACACTGATTTGCGAGGTTAGCCATGCGATTGATTCTGTTAGGTGCGCCCGGCGCAGGCAAAGGAACCCAGGCCACATTCATATGCCAAAAATACGGCATTCCCCAAATCTCTACCGGCGACATGCTTCGTGCGGCTGTGAAAGCGGGTACTGCCTTGGGGCTGCAAGCCAAGGCCATCATGGATGCTGGTGGTTTGGTCAGCGATGAACTGATCATCGGCTTGGTCAAAGACCGGCTCACGCAGCCCGATTGCGCCAATGGTTTTTTGTTTGACGGCTTTCCGCGCACGATTCCCCAAGCCGACGCCATGAAAGCCGCTGGCGTGGCGCTGGACTATGTGGTGGAGATCGACGTACCCTTCGCTGCAATTATTGAACGCATGAGTGGCAGGCGTTCGCACCCCGCATCAGGACGCACCTACCATGTGAAGTTCAATCCGCCTAAGGTGGCTGGTCAAGACGACATCACCGGCGAGCCTTTGATTCAACGCGAAGACGACAAAGAGGACACCGTAAAAAACCGCCTCAATGTCTATAGCGCGCAGACCCGCCCGCTGGTTAAGTACTACTCCGATTGGGCGGCGCAAGAGCCAGGGCAAGCGCCCAAATACCGCGCCGTCAATGGCCAAGGCTCGGTGGAATCCATTCGCGACAGCGTGTTCGCGGCGCTGCAAAGCTAAGCCTGCCATCTGCAGACACAAAAAAAGGATGCGCATGCATCCTTTTTTGTTTCAGGCATAAGCCGGAACGACCGGACTAGACTCCTAAACAGCACTGGGCCTATCAATAGGCCTGCCCCAACTGGTCCAGAATCGCCGGATTTTCCAGCGTCGAAACATCCTGCGTAATCGTTTCGCCCTTGGCCAGCGAGCGCAGCAGGCGGCGCATGATTTTTCCGGAGCGCGTTTTGGGCAGGTTCTCGCCAAAGCGGATGTCTTTGGGTTTTGCAATCGGGCCAATTTCTTTGGCCACCCAGTCGCGCAATTCTTTGGCGATGACTTTGGCCTCCTCGGGGCTGGGGCGCGAGCGCTTCAGCACCACAAAAGCGCAGATGGCTTCGCCCGTCAGATCATCCGGACGGCCCACTACAGCGGCTTCAGCGACCAAATCGGTTTTGGATACCAGGGCCGATTCAATTTCCATGGTGCCCATGCGGTGGCCGGACACGTTGAGTACATCGTCAATGCGCCCGGTGATGCGGAAGTAGCCGCGGTCAGCGCTGCGCACCGCGCCATCGCCCGCCAGATACAACTTGCCGCCCATCTCTTCGGGGAAATAGCTTTTCTTGAAACGCTCCGGGTCGTTCCAGATGGTTCGGATCATGGAGGGCCAAGGACGCGTTACCACCAATATGCCCCCAGTACCGTTTGGAATGGGTTTACCCACTTCATCGACGATGGCGGCCATGATGCCGGGCAAGGGCAAGGTACAGCTGCCGGGCACCAGTGGCGTGGCGCCGGGCAGTGGCGTCATCATGTGGCCGCCGGTTTCGGTTTGCCAGAAGGTATCAACGATGGGGCACTTCTCATGGCCCACATGGCGGTAGTACCACATCCAGGCCTCGGGGTTGATGGGTTCGCCCACAGAACCGAGGATGCGCAAGCTGCTCAGATCAGATCGGTCCGGATGCACCGCCGCGTCACTTTCGGCGGCCTTGATGAGTGAACGAATGGCCGTGGGCGCGGTGTAAAAAATAGTGCACTTGTGGCGCTCGATCATTTGCCAGAACCGACCGGCATTAGGGAAAGTGGGAACGCCTTCAAAAATGATTTGCGTCGCACCTGCCGCCAAGGGGCCGTAGGCCACGTAGGTGTGGCCGGTAATCCAGCCGATGTCAGCGGTACACCAAAACACATCGTCGGCGCGCAGATCAAAGGTCCAGTCCATGGTCAGCTTGGCCCACAGCAGGTAGCCTCCGGTGGAATGTTGCACGCCTTTGGGTTTACCGGTGGAGCCCGAGGTGTACAAAATAAACAGCGGATGCTCGGCGCCCACTGCCACCGGCGCGCAGACACTGCTTTGTCCGGTCAACGCTTCAGCAAAGGTTTTGTCGCGGCCAGCCACCATATTGCAGGCGGTGGCTGTGCGCTGGTAGACAAACACGGTTTTGATTGAATCGCAGCCACCCATGGACAGGCCCTCGTCCACAATCGCTTTGAGGGGCAGTTCTTTACCGCCGCGCATTTGGTAGTTGGCGGTAATGACGGCAACCGCGCCGGCGTCGATGATGCGTTCTTGCAAGGCCTTGGCGGAAAAGCCGCCAAAGACCACGCTGTGTGTGGCACCGATGCGGGCGCAAGCTTGCATGGCGATCACGCCTTCGAGCGTCATGGGCATATAGACCAACACGCGGTCGCCTTTTTGGATGCCTGCGGCTTTGAGCGCATTAGCAAACTGGCTAACGCGCGCTAGCAATTCTTTGTAAGTCGTTTTGGTAACCGCGCCGTCGTCGGCTTCAAAAATCACAGCGGTTTTGTTTTCTACCGGCGTGCCCATGTGGCGGTCCAGGCAATTGGCCGAGGCATTGAGTTCGCCGTCGTCAAACCATTGGTAAAACGGCGCGTTGGATTCGTCCAACACCCGGTTGAAAGGCTTAGTCCAACTCAGGTTGTCGCGCGCCAACTGGGCCCAAAAACCCTGGTAGTCTTTTTCGGCGGCATCGCACAAGGCTTGGTAGGCTGACATACCGGCAATCCGGGCGCCTTTTTGGCTCGCCTCACTGGGATGAAAAACCCGGTTTTCAACCAGTACGGACTCGATAGTGGATGTCGACGAACTCATAAAACCTGTCTCCTTGTAGTATTCGAAAAACTGACGCAATCTTCGGCGGCAGCACTTACATTGCACTGACTTCAGGAAGCTCTGCATAAATCCTAAACCGTCATTGCGAGCGCAGCGAAGCAATCCATTTTGGCTTGCGCATCTTGCACTTAGGGATCGCCGCGTCGCTGCGCTCCTCGCGATGAAGGACTTATGCAGACCTTCCTTCAGGCCCAAAGGCCTCGAATTTTGACGCCAAACGGGCCCTCGGGCAAGCTGGCGCCAGAACGGCCCTCAGAAAGCCAGACGCTAAACTCAGCGCCTATTTGCCAGCCTGACACCATGACCACTATTACCCAAAACGACCTCGTTGAATCGGTGGCGGCTGCCCTGCAGTACATCAGCTACTACCACCCTGCGGACTACATCGCCCACCTGGCCCGCGCCTACGAACACGAGCAAAGCCCAGCGGCTAAAGACGCTATCGCCCAGATCCTGACCAATAGCAAAATGAGCGCGACCGGTCATCGCCCGATTTGCCAGGACACCGGTATCGTCAATGTCTTCTTAAAAGTGGGCATGGACGTGCGTTTTGTAGGCTTTAGCGGGTCTGTGGACGATGCCGTGAACCAAGGCGTACGCCAAGGTTATCTGCACCCAGACAACACCTTGCGTGCCAGCGTGGTAGCCGACCCCCAATTTGCGCGCATCAACACCAAGGACAACACGCCCGCCGTCATCTTTACCGAACTGGTGCCCGGCAATACCGTGGAAGTGACGGTCGCGGCCAAAGGCGGCGGCTCGGAGAATAAAAGCAAGCTGGTCATGCTCAACCCCGGCGACTCGGTGGTGGACTGGGTGCTCAAAACCGTGCCGACCATGGGTGCGGGCTGGTGCCCGCCGGGCATGCTGGGCATAGGCATTGGCGGCACGGCAGAAAAAGCCATGCTCATGGCCAAAGAAAGCCTGATGGACGACCTTGATATGTATGCCTTGCAAGCCAAATCGTCATCGGGCCAGGCGCTGACGCAAACCGAGGAATTGCGCCTGGAGCTGTACGACAAGGTCAACGCGCTGGGCATTGGCGCCCAGGGCTTGGGCGGGCTGACCACGGTGCTGGACGTCAAAATCAAGCTTTACCCCACGCACGCGGCCAGCAAGCCGGTGGCCATGATTCCTAACTGCGCCGCCACGCGCCACGCGCACTTTGTGCTGGACGGCAGCGGGCCAGCCTATTTAACGCCACCGCCCTTGGATTTGTGGCCATCGGTCGACTGGAGGCCCGATTACGTGAAGAGCACCCGCGTCGATCTCAACACGCTGACGCCTGCGCAAGTGGCGGCCTGGAAGCCAGGTCAGACGCTCTTGCTCAACGGAAAAATGCTCACTGGCCGCGATGCGGCCCACAAGCGCATCCAGGGAATGCTGGCCAAGGGCGAGGCGCTGCCGGTGGATTTCACCAGCCGGGTGATTTACTACGTAGGACCTGTCGACCCGGTAAAAGGCGAAGCGGTGGGCCCGGCCGGTCCGACCACAGCCACGCGCATGGACGGATTTACCGAAATGATGCTGGCCCAAACCGGCCTGATCGCCATGGTGGGCAAGGCCGAACGCGGACCGGTGGCCATCGAAGCCATCAAAAAACACCAAAGTGCGTACTTGATGGCCGTCGGCGGTGCGGCCTATCTGGTGAGCAAAGCCATCAAGCACGCCAAAGTCGTGGCCTTTGCCGACCTGGGTATGGAGGCGATTTACGAGTTTGATGTCGTAGACATGCCGGTGACCGTGGCCGTAGATGCTGGCGGCACCAGTGCACACATTACGGGTCCTGCCTTGTGGCAACAAAAAATCGCCAGCGGCGAATTCAAAACCATTGCCGTGCAAGCGGCCTGAAGCACTGATGACATCTTCCGTCACTGCAATAGGCCCCATTGGGGTTTTTGACAGCGGCATCGGTGGCTTGAGCGTGCTGGGGGCATTGCGCAAAGAGCTACCCCATGAACAATTCGTCTACGTCGCCGATGCCGGCCATGCCCCCTATGGTGAGCGCGATTCTGCGCATGTCCTTAGGCGCTCGCAGGTATTGGCCGACTATCTTTATAGTACGCACCAGGTCAAGGCCTTGGTGCTTGCCTGCAACACGGCCACAGCCGCGGCGGTGGCCAGCCTGCGCCAACAGTACGTCAATTTGCCCATCGTCGGCATAGAACCCGCGCTCAAGCCCGCAGCAGCCCAAAGCGGCAGCGGCGTGGTCGCGGTAATGGCTACGCGCAGCACACTGGAGAGCGAAAAGTTTCAGGCCTTGCTCGCTGCGCAAGCGCCATCGGTGCGGTATTTATTGCAGGCTTGTGACGGTTTGGCAACGGCTATTGAACAGTCGGACCGGTTGGAGATTGAAGCCCTTTGCCAGCGCTATGTGCAATCTTTACGCCAAGCTCAGGACGGCGGGGCCCGCATTGACACCGTCGTGCTGGGCTGCACGCACTATGCGCTTGCGGTGGACGTTTTATCCAAGGCATGGGGACCCGGTGTGGCGCTTCTGGAAGCGGGTGAGCCCGTAGCCCGGCGCACGCGTCAAGTATTGAAGGAGGCTGGCAAATTGCAGGAACGCAAGGCGCATGATGCGCCCCATGACAGCGCCACCGATTCGCTTTTTTACACCACGGGCGATCCCGCGGCACTAGATCAGGCGCTTAAAGATTGGCTGCTCAAGCCGATGTCACATCAAGCCACAAAGCTGCAATTACCCTAAGATAATGACCATGTATTTGGCCTGTCCGACAGGAATCGAACCTGTGACCTACAGCTTAGAAGGCTGTTGCTCTATCCAACTGAGCTACGGACAGAAAAGCATGCGCGCTTCGAAAACGAAAAAGCCAAAGACAAGGCTTTGGCATGTACAGTGGTCGGGGCGAAAGGATTCGAACCTTCGACCCTCTGGTCCCAAACCAGATGCGCTACCAGGCTGCGCTACGCCCCGACGCCTGCATTCTAACCGGCAGTGCTATCGGCACATTTACGGCCAACTATGCGCTACAACAAAGTCCGCGAAACGATGAGCACGCCAGACCTCACGTGGATGTTGCCGGGCGACCCCTTTCCGCCCTTGAGCAGGACCTGGGGCCTCGACAGCGATGCGCCGGGCTTGTTAGCCGCCGGAGGTGCATTGGATGTGGAAACGCTGCAAGCAGCCTATGCGCGCGGAATTTTTCCTTGGTACAACCCACAGCAACCGACGCTATGGTGGAGCCCGGACCCGCGCATGGTGCTCCATACGCAGGATTTCCGCATCCACCCCTCTCTGAAAAAAACACTACGCCGCTTCCAACAGGACAAGGCTTGTGAAATCCGTATCGACAGTAACTTTGCATCGGTCATACGCCAATGCGCGCAGGCGCCGCGACAGGGTCAAAACGGCACCTGGATCGTTCCCGCGATGGTCGATGCCTATATCGACTTTCACCACGCCGGTTATGCCCATAGCGTGGAAACCTGGGTGAAAGGCGAGATGGTGGCCGGGTTGTACTTTGTTGCCATGGGACGGGCCGTTTTTGGCGAATCTATGTTCACCCGTATTACCGACGGTTCAAAAATCGCCCTCGCCGCGCTGGTCGCCCTATGCAGGGCCCACGAGGTCCCCCAGTTGGACTGCCAGCAGGTGACCACCCACCTGGCTCGACTCGGCGCGCGCCCGGTGCAACGTGCGCAGTTCCTTGGTACCATGCAACTGGCCAGGGCCCAAATGCCGGTTCCTTGGGAGTTTTCCCCCGAAAGTTGGAAGCATTTGCAACTGGCCTAATGACCTAAGCGTTATGACCCATCTCCACGATCTGCCACTGCAGACGCTCCAGTTTTATTCCACTGCGCCGTATGAGTGCAGTTACCTTGACGGGCGTCAGGCCCGATCGCAGGTGGCGACGCCCAGCCATTTGATCGATAACAGCACGTATTCCGGGTTGGTAGAGAGCGGGTTTCGGCGTAGTGGCATGTTCACCTACCGCCCCTATTGCGACGGATGCCAAGCCTGTGTACCGCTTCGCGTGCCGGTGGCGCAATTTAAGCCAAGTCGCAGCCAGCGTCGCGCCCTCGCACGACATGCCAATTTGCAAGTACGGGTGCAGCGTTTAGGTTTTTTGCAGGAACACTATGCGCTTTATTTACGCTACCAGCACAGCCGCCACGCTGGCGGTGGCATGGAAGAGGACAGTGTCAGCCAATACACCCAGTTTTTGCTTCAGAGCCGCGTCAACTCCCGCCTTGTTGAGTTCCGAGAGCCGGGGCTTGGGGATGCGCCCAGTGTATTGAAAATGGTATCGATATTGGATGTGTTGGACGATGGCATTTCCGCGGTCTATACCTTTTACGAGCCCCAAGCAGATGCTAGTTTTGGCACTTACAACGTAATGTGGCAATTACAACAAGCCAAATCGTTGGGCCTGTCCTTTTTATACTTGGGCTACTGGATTGAGCAAAGTCAAAAAATGAATTACAAAATGCGCTTCGCGCCGTCGCAAATTTTGGTGGATGGGCGTTGGCAGGATAGCAGTCCTCGTCTCAACTCAAAATCGTGAAATTCCCCGGAATTCGCAATAGGTCCGTTCGATAGCGCAAAATCAGGCGTTCCAGACACCTGCTTATGACCAAACAAGACTCCAACAGCCCATCGTCACCTTCGGTTCAAGTGATCGAGCGCATGTTCACACTCATTGACGTTTTAGCTTCTCGGGAGGAAGCTATGACACTCAAAGAAATCAGTGACCGCGCGGGCTTGCATCCCTCGACCGCGCACCGAATCCTCAATGACCTGGTGTTAGGCCGCTTTGCGGACCGCCCCCAGGCGGGCAGTTATCGCCTAGGCATGCGTCTGCTCGAATTAGGCAATCTGGTAAAGGGTCGGCTCAATGTTCGCGATGCAGCGCTGGCACCGATGCGCGAGTTGCATAAATTGACCCAGCAACCCGTCAACTTGAGTATGCGCCAAGGCGACGAAATTATTTATGTAGAACGTGCATTTAGCGAACGATCGGGTATGCAAGTTGTGCGCGCGATAGGTGGACGCGCGCCGCTGCATTTGACGTCAGTAGGCAAACTGTTTTTGGCTGCCGATGACCCGCAACGTATTCGCAACTACGCCACACGCACGGGACTGCAGGGACACACCAAAAACAGCATTACCGACTTGCCTACCCTGGAACGCGAATTATCACGGGTGCGCCAATATGGCCAAGCCAGCGATAACGAGGAGTTAGAGTTGGGCGTACGCTGTATGGCGGCGGGCATTTACGACGACCAGAACAAGCTTATCGCAGGATTGTCAATTTCCTCGCCCTCCAGTCGGATGGAAGACGGCTGGATGCCGCGTCTCAAGGAAACCGCGCAGGAAATTTCTAAAACACTCGGTTTTAGTGGACGGTGAACCGGCTTGTTTCGGGCCTCTTGCCGACAGCGGTGCTCGTTCCCTGCCGATTCTTACTGGATCAAACTCTGACCCGACCGATCCAGCGTGGCAACCGGGGACAAACGCGGGCTCACCACAGGGCTTGACTCGACCCACCGCCGAACGCGTTCAGCGTCCGCAATACGGCTGAATTTCCCAGCAGAATCTAAAAACACCATAATTATTTTTCGACCAGCCACCTTGGCCTGCATCACCAAACATTGCCCAGCTTCCGATATATAGCCGGTCTTTTGGAGGCCAATATCCCAATCCGGGTTCTTAACGAGTCGGTTGGTATTGTTGAATTGCAGCGTGCGACGACCCACTTCCACTTGGTAGCCAGGAGATGTCGAAAACGCCCGCAAGGTGGGGTCCGCATACGCATAGTTGACCAAGGTAGCCAGGTCTTTAGCACTCGATTGATTACGACTGGACAGACCCGTCGGTTCGGCGTAGCTGGTAGCACTCATACCCAATTCAGCTGCTTTGGTGTTCATCAATGCTACAAAACGACTGATGCCGCCAGGGAAAGTACGGCCTAAGGCATGCGCCGCACGGTTTTCACTGGCCATAAGTGCTAGATGTAACAACTCAGCACGGCTCAATGTGGTTCCTACGATAAGCCGTGAGCGGCTCCCTTTTTCCATATCTACATCGTCCTGACTGATGGTGATAAGGTCATCCATAGGCAGGCGTGCCTCACTGATCAGTACGCCCGTCATAAGTTTGGTGATCGACGCGATCGGCAGCACCGCCAGTTCATTTTTGTGTAACAGAACCTCTTTCGTATCCTGATCAATCACAAAGGCCACACTGGATTTAAGTGCCAGGGCGTCAGGCGCCGATTGCAGTCCGGCGATATCACCAAACGAGGGGCGCTTACGCGCAGCTACGATGTTGGGCTTGGACTTGGACTTGGACTTGGACTTGGACTTGAACTTGGACTTGGCTTTAGATTTGACAGCTATCTTTTGGCCGGCGCGGGCTTTAACTTGTTTGCTTTTGGCTTGTTGTCGTACGGGGTCAACCTTTGAGCCGCGCGAGGCATCCTGAGCGGAAAATACTGACCCAAAGGTCAATAAAGACGCAATAAGCGTTATTTTTAGTAAAAATTGAAGAGCCAAAGTGCTGCGAGTCCGTATTAAAACTTGCGTCACGCATAAAGCGCAACGAACAAAAGCCGCAGTTTAATCAAAAAACAAAATAAATCAAGCACTTGGGCGAGAAACATCAAGCAAAATCATGTAAACCGGGGCTCACCCCTGTGCTGCAACCCGATCGGCCTTGCTTTGTAACTTGTTTAGCGCGCTCAGATACGCTTTTGCGGAGGCCACCACGATATCCGGATCGGCGCCCGTTCCGTTTACGACGCGGCCACTGTTTTGCAAACGCACGGTGACTTCACCTTGGCTCTCCGTAGACCCACTGATGGCATTTACAGAATAAAGCACCATTTCAGCGCCGCTCTTCACATGCGATTCGATTGCTTTTAGCGACGCATCGACCGGGCCATTGCCATCCGAGGTGGCACTAACTTCGATTCCTGCGACAACAAACACGATCGAGGCCTGGGGACGCTCGCCAGTTTCACTGTGTTGAGACAGTGAAACAAAGGCAAATTGCTCTTGCGCCTGGGACACGCTCTCGTCACTCACCAATGCCAGGATGTCCTCATCAAATATCTCGGATTTGCGATCTGCCAACTCTTTGAAACGCGCAAACGCAGCATTGATTTCGGTCTCGCTATCAAGTTGAACACCCAGCTCCAACAAGCGCTGCTTAAAAGCATTGCGGCCACTGAGTTTGCCCAGCACAATTTTGTTGGCGCTCCAACCCACATCCTCTGCGCGCATGATTTCATATGTGTCGCGTGCCTTGAGCACGCCATCCTGATGAATACCGGAGGCGTGCGCAAACGCATTGGCGCCGACCACGGCTTTGTTGGGTTGCACCACAAAGCCGGTCGTCTGGCTGACCATGCGGCTCGCTGCCAGGATATGGCGGGTATCTATACCCATGTCCAAGCCGAAATAGTCACGACGGGTTTTCACCGCCATCACTACCTCTTCGAGGCTGCAATTGCCAGCCCGCTCGCCCAGGCCGTTGATAGTGCACTCTACCTGGCGCGCGCCCCCAATCTTGACGCCGGCCAATGAATTGGCCACGGCCATGCCCAAATCGTTGTGGCAATGCACCGACCAAATCGCTTTGTCCGAGTTGGGAATGCGCTCGCGCAGTGAACGGATGAATTCACCGTACAACTCAGGGATAGCGTAGCCCACGGTATCGGGCACATTGATGGTAGAGGCTCCCTCGTTGATCACGGCCTCGATCACCCGGCATAAAAAATCAGGGTCGCTGCGGTAACCGTCCTCCGGGCTAAATTCCACGTCGCTTACAAGATTGCGGGCAAAACGAACCGCCAGCTGCGCCTGGGCATAGACCTCATCAGGCGTCATGCGCAGCTTTTTTTCCATATGCAGCGCTGAAGTTGCGATAAAGGTGTGTATGCGTGAGCGGCGAGCGCCTTTGAGCGCCTCGGCTGCACGCGCTATATCACGATCATTGGCGCGCGCCAGCGAACACACCGTCGAGTCTTTGATGTTGTTGGCCACCAATTGCACGGCGTCAAAATCTCCGTTAGAACTGGCGGCAAAACCGGCCTCGATCACGTCCACCTTGAGTCGCTCCAACTGGCGGGCGATACGCAGCTTTTCGTCGCGCGTCATGGAGGCACCCGGCGATTGCTCGCCATCGCGCAAGGTGGTGTCGAAAATAATGAGTTGGTCAGACATACGAGGCCTCCAAAAACTGCTTGTCTAAGACCGACACGGTCATGCCAAGCCTAATTATTTGTGCATGCCGCGTTCATCGGGTTCGTCGGTCGACGTACTGATCACACTGACCGGAACACCCCGGAACCGGCGCACGCAATACACCACGTAGCCACTGAACCCGTACACCACAAAAATGCCCAGCATCACCGTAGGCGGATCGATATTGATGATGGCGATCCCCAGCGCAATCAGCACGATCACAGCGAATGGCACGCTTTGCTTCATGCTGACGTCTTTGAAGCTGTAGAAGGGCACATTGGTTACCATGGTCAAACCGGCGTACAAGACCCAGGCAAACATAAACCAGGCCATCGAGGCAGGTGCAGTCCCTCGATCAGTACACCACCAGATAAACCCGGCAACCAGGGCTGCTGCGGCTGGGGACGGAAGCCCTTGGAAATAGCGCTTATCTACCACATGGGTGTTCACATTAAAACGCGCCAGGCGCAAGGCGGCGCAGGAGCAATACACAAAAGCGGCAAACCAACCCCATTTGCCTAGATCTTTGAGCACCCATTCGTAGGACACCAAGGCCGGCGCAGCACCGAAAGACACCATATCCGACAAGGAATCCATTTGCTCGCCGAACGCGCTTTGGGTGTTGGTCATGCGGGCAACACGCCCGTCTAGGCTGTCAAGCACCATGGCACAAAAAATACCGATGGCGGACTGGTCGAAATGTCCTTGCATGGCCATGACCACTGCGTAAAAGCCGCCGAACAAAGCAGCCAATGTAAATAAATTAGGAAGGATGTAAATGCCTTTGCGCCGCTTGCGCACAAAAACGGGCCCGTCGCTTTCAGCCTGCGTCTGTGTGTTTTCGTCCATGCAATGATCCCGTTTGATTCAGTTGTTGCGTACGGCCAAGCCCCACCCTCAGCCGCATAACAAGTGCAGTGTACGCTGAGCAAGGCCGTGGGTACCACCCTTTTGAAATGCCAAAGGCCACCGAAGTGGCCTTTGGACGCAGTCCCTATCCCCGCAAAGGAATAGTTTAGTTGCGGGTTTGATCGACCAGCTTGTTCTTCTTGATCCAAGGCATCATGGCACGCAAAGTCTCACCAACTTGCTCGATTTGGTGCTCTGCGGTCAAACGGCGGCGGCTGAGCAAAGTCGGCGCACCGGCCTTGTTCTCCAAAATGAAGCTCTTGGCATATTCACCGGTCTGGATGTCCTTCAGGCACTGGCGCATAGCCGCTTTGGTGGCCTCCGTCACGATGCGCGGACCAGTGACATATTCACCGTACTCAGCATTGTTGGAGATCGAGTAATTCATGTTGGCAATACCGCCTTCATAAATCATGTCCACGATCAGCTTGAGCTCGTGCAGGCATTCGAAATACGCCATTTCCGGCGCATAACCAGCTTCCACAAGGGTTTCAAAGCCCGCTTTGATCAGTTCGACAGTACCACCGCACAAAACGGCCTGCTCGCCAAACAAATCTGTCTCAGTTTCTTCGCGGAAATTGGTTTCAATAATGCCGGCCTTACCACCACCATTGGCCATGGCATAGCTCAGTGCCAGATCACGGGTACGGCCCGATTTGTCTTGATGAATCGCGATAAGGTGGGGAACACCGCCGCCTTGTGCGTAGGTTCCACGCACGGTGTGGCCCGGCGCCTTGGGCGCGACCATCCAAACGTCCAAATCGGCGCGGGGATTAACCAGGCCGTAATGGACATTGAAACCATGGGCAAACACCAGCGAGGCGCCTGACTTGATATTGGGCTCCACATCCTGGGTGTAGACCGTTCCGATTTGCTCGTCGGGCAACAAAATCATCACCACGTCGGCGGCGCGCACGGCGTCAGCCACTTCAGCCACTTTCAAGCCGGCTTTCTCGACCTTAGGCCAAGATGCGCCGCCTTTGCGTAGGCCCACAACGACTTTCACGCCGCTGTCATTCAAATTCTGGGCGTGGGCATGGCCCTGGCTGCCGTAACCGATGATGGCCACCGTCTTGCCTTTGATCAGGCTCAGGTCGCAGTCTTTGTCGTAATACACCTTCATGCTTTTCTCCGAAAAATAATGGCGTCCTACGCCAAGTTACAAAACCAATTCAGCTAGCCCGCTGTTTGCATCAGGATACCCACAGCGGCGCGCCTTCAATTACACGCGCAATACCCGCTCACCGCGTCCGATACCGCTGGCACCGGTGCGCACCGTCTCCAAAATCGCGTCCGTCTCGATAGCCTGCAAGAACGCATCGTTTTTGGCCTGGTCACCCGTCAGCTCGATGGTGTAGCTTTTGTCTGTCACGTCGATCACACGACCCCGGAAAATGTCGGCCATACGCTTCATTTCCTCGCGCTCTTTGCCCACCGCGCGCACCTTGACGATCATGAGTTCACGCTCGATGTAAGCACCTTCTGTCAAATCCACCACCTTGACCACCTCAATCAGGCGGTTCAAATGTTTGGTAATTTGCTCAATCACATCGTCCGAGCCATTGGTCTGCAAAGTCATGCGCGACAGGCTGGGGTCTTCGGTGGGCGCCACCGTGAGGGATTCGATGTTGTAACCACGGGCGGAAAACAAGCCGACCACGCGCGACAAGGCGCCGGGTTCGTTTTCCAGCAAAACAGCGATGATATGTTTCATAGATACAAGACGCCTCTTTTCACCGCCCTCCCCTAGGCGCGGTAACGCCCAGGCTTGGCAAGCAATAGATTTGTCAGTCAATAGTTAATTTAATGCAGTCCTTGCCGCTTACAGATCTTCCGAGCCCAGCAGCATTTCGGTAATGCCCTTGCCAGCTTGCACCATAGGGAAGACGTTTTCGGTCGGGTCAGTCCGGAAATCCATAAACACCGTGCGATCTTTGAGGCGACGCGCCTCGCGCAAAGCAGGCTCTACGTCCTCAGGCCGCTCAATCAACATCCCCACGTGGCCGTAAGCTTCCGCAAGTTTCACGAAATTGGGAAGCGCGTCCATATAGCTATGGCTGTAGCGGCCTTCATATTCCACTTCTTGCCATTGGCGCACCATGCCCAAATAACGGTTGTTCAAAGAAATCACTTTGATAGGCGTGTTGTATTGCAAACAGGTTGACAGCTCTTGGATACACATCTGCACCGAACCTTCACCCGTGATACAAAACACCTCGCTCTCGGGTTTAGCCAGCTTGATACCCATCGCGTAAGGAATCCCCACGCCCATGGTGCCCAGACCGCCTGAGTTAATCCAGCGGCGGGGCTGGTCAAAGCGGTAGTACTGTGCGGCCCACATCTGGTGCTGCCCGACGTCGGACGTGATGTAGGTATCCCCATCCTTGGTCATATTCCATAGGGTTTCCACCACGAACTGGGGCTTGATCACATCGCCTTTGCCGTGGTCGTACTTCAGGCACTGGCGCGCGCGCCAGCCTTCAATCGTGTCCCACCAGGCGCCCAGCGCGTTAGTGTCCGGCTTGATGGTGCTTTCCTTGATCATCGCGATCAGTTCGTTCAACACTTCCTTGACATCCCCTACGATGGGGATGTCCACCTTCACACGTTTGGAAATACTGGACGGATCGATATCAATATGGATGATCTTGCGCTCGTTTTGCGCGAAATGCTTGGGGTTGCCGATCACGCGGTCGTCAAAGCGCGCACCCACGGCCAACAAGACATCGCAGTTTTGCATGGCGTTATTGGCTTCAATCGTGCCGTGCATGCCCAGCATGCCTAGGAACTTGCGGTCCGATGCCGGATAAGCGCCCAAACCCATTAAGGTGTTGGTGCACGGGTAGCCCAGCATATCCACCAAGGTCCGCAATTCTGCCGAGGCATTACTCAGCAAAACACCGCCGCCGGTATAAATATAGGGGCGCTTGGCCGCCAGCAAAAGCTGCAAAGCTTTGCGGATCTGCCCGCCGTGACCCTTGCGCACCGGGTTATACGAGCGCATTTCTACGCTGCTGGGGTAGCCTTTGTAAGGGACTTTCTTGAAGGATACGTCCTTGGGAATATCGACCACCACGGGGCCAGGGCGGCCGCTGCGCGCGATATGGAAGGCTTTTTTCATGATGTCCGCCATGTCGCGGGCATCTTTCACCAAAAAATTGTGCTTCACGATAGGCCGTGTGATGCCCACGGTATCGCACTCCTGGAAAGCGTCCAAACCAATCGCATGGGTCGGCACCTGGCCGGTGATGATCACCATGGGAATGCTATCCATGTACGCGGTAGCGATGCCGGTCACCGCATTGGTCACGCCGGGCCCAGAGGTCACCAGGGCCACGCCGACCTCGCCGGTCGCACGCGCATAGCCGTCAGCGGCGTGCACAGCGGCCTGTTCGTGGCGCACCAGCACATGCTGAATCGTGTCTTGCTTATAAAAAGCGTCGTAAATGTGGAGAACAGCGCCTCCGGGGTAGCCCCAGATGTACTGAACATTTTCGGCTTGGAGGGCCTTAATCAAAATCTCAGCGCCACGCAATTCGGGGACGCTAGCGGATTTGGAGGTTGCCGATACAGCAGCTGCGGAGGCCAACTCGGCCTTGGAAATTTCCATGATGAACCTTTGCGAATTTCTCTAACGAAACACCTTGGGTGCCCCTTCGTAAACACTTTTGGTGCCTCGTCGGGACTTAAGATTTTGGCCATGGGCGCATTGAATGCTGCGCCGCACCAGAACCCGTTTGCTTTTTGAACTAAAGAAGCATTATGGCATCAATTCCGATCACAGCCGCCGCGTTGCGCCTTGCAGCAGTGCGCCAGTGCGATAATTTATGCACACTTATGAGACCTAGCCGCACACCCTTGAACGCGAAAACGCCCCTTCGCCGTGCGCCCCGGAGGCGGTTTGGCAACTGAACGCGAACTCGACGCGTTCTTGCGCGGCGTGGAAAAGCGCGCCTTTAAGCGGACTTACTACCACGTACGCAACGAAGAGTCCGCTCTGGACATTGTGCAAGACAGCATGATGAAACTGGCCGAGCACTACGGGCACAAGACGCCCGAGGAACTACCCATGCTGTTCCAGCGCATTCTCAGCAACGCCACCCTAGACTGGTTCCGCCGACAGAAAACCCGCAACGCCTTGTTCACGCCCTTGGGCGATTTCGACAGCCCCGAGGCCCAGGGCGATTTTGACGTTTTGGAGGCTTTGCTGGCGAACTCTGATAATCCGCAGCAGGAAAGCAGTCAGTCCCGGGCCGAGCGGGCCCAAACTTTGCATGCAATTGAGCTGGAAATTCAGAATTTGCCAGCGCGTCAACGGGAAGCCTTCCTGATGCGTTACTGGGAGGAGCTGGATCTGGCAGAAACCGCCTCTGCCATGGGTTGTTCCCAGGGTAGCGTCAAGACGCACTGTTCGCGGGCGGTGAGTGCATTGGCTAAAGCTTTACGATTGAAAGGGATCGATCCATGAACATTTCGTCAGAGCCAACGGGCACCGTTAGCCAAACCGAGGCGCGCTTTGGAGCCCGAATCGCGGCCCGCCTGGACGAAGGGTCCCGGGACCTACCCCACAACATTTCCGAACGCCTGCGTGCGGGCCGGATGCGGGCGCTGGCAGGCCGCCGGGTTACAGAAATCCAGCTCCAACCCGTGCTGGCCGGCACCCGCAGTAATTCCGCTTCCCTGGGTGGGCACACGCCCGGCTTTTGGACCCGCGCCTCGGCATTGCTACCGCTGCTGGCCCTAGTGCTGGGCTTGATAGCAATTGGTGCAATGCAAGACCAGGAGCGCGCGTTCGAATTGGCGGAAGTTGATGCCGATTTGCTAACGGCTGATTTGCCGCCTACCGCCTTCACCGATGCCGGCTTTTTGCAATATCTGAAAAAAGCAGCGCAGGAATAGAATCGGGGGACTGCCGTCTCCATGCTCCTCTACTACAAACTCGCTACCCCGATGCGCCCATGGCTCTGCGCCTGTGCGCTGCTATTGCTCTGTTGCACTAGCAACGCTCAAAACACGTCCAATGGCCCGCCAGCGACCAGCGCCGCTGCCGCAGAAGGAGAGCCGCGATGGGAGCAGTTAAGTACGGCTGAGCAGCAGTCGCTTCAGCCCCTGGCTTCGATCTGGCGCAGCCTTTCGCAAGGTCACCGCCGTAAATGGCTGGCCCTCGCCAAAAATTACCCTGCCATGAGCGAAGCCGACAGGGAAAAACTGCAAAAGAGGATGGCCGAATGGGCCGCCTTAAAGCCCAAAGAGCGCGAATTGGCCCGCTTGAATTTTGCGCAGACCAAGAAGCTGCCGCCCGAAGCGCGCTCGGCCAACTGGGAGGCCTACCAAGCATTGCCCGAGGAGGAGCGACGTGCCTTGCTGGACACGGCACCTAAAAAACCAAGCGGTGCCGCCATCGCATCAAAACCTGTTGCGCCCAGTAAATTGGCAGAGGTACCCGTGACGCGTAAATCACCTGAGCCGGTCAAAGCCTCCTCCAATGCACGCCCGGCTATAGACCGCTACACATTGCTCCCTCTAAAGGACAGTCCGGCGTCAAACTAAAGGGTGCTTTGCGCCTGGTGGAATTGCGATGGCTTATTGAAAGCACCCATACAGCACAGTCGGCACGCACACCGACCACTACCCCGGCACCAGACACACCCAATCTACCGTATGTTTCTAGTAAGTACCTCGGAAAGTTTTGAATACCAAACGCCTGGTGTTTGGAGACGCATGGCTTGTTGGCTTTACGAAGGCATGCTGTTATTCGGGGTGGTTTTTATCGCGGGTTACCTGTTCGGGACGCTAACGCAAACACGCAATGCCATGGACAACCGGACGGCGCTCCAGGTGTTTATATTTTTGGCCCTGAGCGCCTATTTCGTCATTTTCTGGACGCGTGGCCAAACACTGGCGATGAAAACTTGGCATATCCGGTTGGTCGATACCCGAGGCGCCTTGGTCACGTGGCAAAGGGCCTTGTTGCGCTATGTGCTCAGCTGGGTGTGGGTACTTCCGCCTTTAGCTTTGGCTTGGGCCGGTGAACTGCCTGCGGGCGCCCAAGCGTTGGCATTTTTGATCTGGGTGGCCGCCTGGGCCGGAAGCTGCGGACTGGCGCCGCAAAGGCAGTTCTGGCAAGATGTCGTGGCGGGCACGCGGCTGGTTCATTACAAACCGGCCGAGCCCGCGGCCAAGATCGCAAGCACCTAAGCCAGGCCCCAAGCGCGGCGCATTACACAGCCGACTCGTCCTGCTCGCCGGTACGGATCCGCACCACGCGCTCCACCGAGGTCACGAAAATCTTGCCGTCGCCGATCTTTCCGGTATAGGCCGCCTTGACGATCGCATCCACACAGCGGTCCACATCTTCGGTCTTGACGACGAGCTCCACTTTCACTTTGGGCAAAAAATCCACCACATACTCGGCACCACGGTAAAGTTCAGTATGCCCCTTTTGGCGTCCGAAACCCTTCACTTCTGTCACGGTCAGCCCGCTGGCCCCACACTCAGCTAGCGCCTCCCGCACCTCTTCCAATTTGAACGGTTTGATGATGGCAGTAATTTGTTTCATGGCATTTCCCCAAAGTTAATCTTGCGCTTCAGGCCCGAAACCTGTTGGTAATAGGATAACGCCAATCCTTGCCGAAACTGCGGTGGCTGACTCGAATTCCAGGGGGTGCCTGGCGACGCTTGTACTCGTTGATCTGAATTAGCCGGGTGACGCGCTCCACGTCAGCGGCGCTATAACCGGCCGCCATGATCTCGACGATGCTCTGGTCGTTTTCCATGTAGCGTTCGATGATGGCATCTAGCACCTCGTAAGGTGGCAGGCTGTCTTGGTCGGTCTGGTCGGGCCGCAGCTCGGCGCTGGGGGGCCTGGTGATGATGCGCTCTGGAATCGGCTCTTGGCCCGTGCCATAGGGGTCATGCTGATTGCGCCAGCGCGCCATGGCGAAAACCTTCATCTTGGGCAAGTCTTTGATTACAGCAAACCCACCGGCCATATCGCCATACAGGGTGCAATAGCCGGTAGCCATTTCGGACTTGTTGCCGGTGGTCAGCACCATGGAGCCGAATTTATTGCTCAAGGCCATCAGGAGCGTTCCGCGTATGCGGGCCTGGATGTTTTCTTCGGTGCTGTCTTCTGTGCGCCCAGCAAATTCACCGGCCAGTGAGGCCTTGAAAGCGTCAAACTCCGGACGTATCGAAATCTCGTTATAGCGCACACCCATGCGCCGCGCCATTTCGCTGGCATCCACCCAGCTGATGTCGGCGGTGTAGGGAGAGGGCATCATCACGGCACGCACCCTATCAGCACCCAGCGCATCCACCGCAATTGCCAGCACCAATGCAGAATCAATACCGCCCGATAGGCCTAGCAATACGCCGGGAAATCGGTTTTTCCCCACGTAATCGCGCACCCCTAAAACCAATGCGTCCCACAAATCGGCTTCTTCGCAGCGCTGCGGCTCGATGGCGGCGGCCCATCTAGCCAACTTATCGCCCGGGCTGCCAGCCGCTGAATCGCCGTCTTCCAGCGAACATTCAAACAGGGCCTCCTGAAAACTGGCTGCGCGGCCCTGCACCTGGCCCTGCGCATCCAACACGAAGGAGCGCCCCTCAAACACCAGTTCATCCTGCCCGCCCACCAGATGCGCATAAACCAAAGGCAAGCCGGTGGCGCGGCAACGCTCAGCCATGACTTGCTCGCGCTGATAGCCCTTGCCCAAATGAAAAGGCGAGGCATTGATCACCGCCAGCAACTCTGCACCCGCCGCCTTGGCCGCATGGGCCGGGCCTTCAAACCATGCGTCTTCACAAATCAGCAGGCCCACACGCACTGGCGAGTGCGCCGGACCTGCCTCGAACACACAAGTCTGGCTACCGGGCGCAAAGTAGCGCCGCTCGTCAAACACTTGGTAATTGGGCAGTTCTTGCTTGGCATAGGTGGCTAGCACCTGGCCTTCGCGCAGCACGCTGGCACAGTTAAAGCGCTGGGTAATAGAGACTGCCGTGCCGCGCTGGTCGCCGCCTTGCGGGTGGCCGACCACCACGCACATGTCCGCAAGACCCGCTAACTGCGCAGCCAGCCATTTCAGGGCATCATCACAGGCCTGCATAAATGCGGGGCGTAAATACAGGTCTTCGGCGGCGTAGCCGCACAGCGACAATTCGGGCGTCAGCAGCAGCCGGGCGCCTTGTGCATGGGCCTGGTGCGCCGCGTCGAGTATTTTTTGCGCGTTGCCGCTCAGGTCACCTACGATGAAATTAAGTTGGGCAACGCAAATTTTGAGAGTCATGTACGAATGCTTATGAAAACAGTGGCGCAGTGTGCGCCATCGGGCGCCTTCCCAGCCTGTGTCGGGAGGCTGCATGGGGCTTAATGATTATGTCACCCGTGTACACGACTCGGTCTGCGCCATCGATGCCGCACTATGGGACGGCTTGCTGGCCGAGCACCCCGACGCCAGCCCCTTTATGCGCCACGCCTATCTGGCGGCCCTGGAGCAAAGCGCCAGCGCTTGCCCGGCCACCGGTTGGAGGCCGGTTTGCATCAGCCTAGAGCGGGACGGCGCCCTACATGGCGCCTGCATGCTCTACGAAAAAGACCATTCCTATGGCGAATACGTGTTTGACTGGGCCTGGGCCAATGCCTACCAGCAACACGGACTGGCTTACTACCCCAAGGCCACGGTGGCAGTGCCCTTCACGCCCGTGCCGGGCGCCCGCCTGCTGGCGCGCGATGCTGCTGCCCGGCAGGCGCTGATAGGCGCCTTGATCGCCTACAGCAGGGACCGGGAGATGTCCTCGCTGCACCTGTTATTTTTATCGCCGCATGATGCCCAAGCATGCGCGGACAGCGGCCTTATGCTGCGCCACACCGTGCAATTTCACTGGACCAACACCACCCCCGGATTTGCTGATTTCGACGCCTTCCTGGCCAGCCTGTCGCAAGATAAGCGTAAAAAAATCCGCCAAGAGCGGCGCAAAGTGGCTGACGCAGGTGTTCAATTTCGCTGGACCAAAGGGCGCGATATCAGCGATGCCGAGTGGGATTTTTTTTACCGCTGCTACGAGCGCACCTACCTAGAACACGGCAATGCACCCTACCTGAGCCGCGCATTTTTTACCGCCATGCAGCGTGATATGCCGGAGAACTGGTTGCTGTTTGTAGCGGAGCGCGCGGGCCGCCCTATCGCGAGTAGCTTGATAGCATTAAGCAGCGCCGCCGATGACTCCGCGCCGCGCGTCGCCTACGGACGCTACTGGGGCGCGCTGGAGCGTGTGGATTGCCTACACTTTGAGGCCTGCTATTACCAGCCACTGCAATGGTGCATAGATCAAAGCTACGCGCGCTTTGAAGGTGGCGCGCAAGGCGAGCACAAAATGGCCCGTGCCCTGTTGCCGGTCAAAACAAGTAGCGCGCACTGGCTGGCCCACCCCGCGTTTGCCGACGCAGTAGCCCGTTTTTTAGAGCGCGAAGGCGAAGGCATAGACCAATACCTGGAGAACCTGCAGCAACGCTCGCCCTTTAAAGGCATGGCCGCCGAACCTCAATAAGGCTTAGCGCTTCAAGGCGCAGCGACCGCCGCGTCCTGAATTGACAATCGATTGATCAAGCTTGGCTTTACGCAGCCTGCTCTTTTTGGTAATTGGCAATGCCTTCGGAAATTTCCTGATGCGCTGCCTCTGGGCCTTCCCAGCCCAAAATCTTGACCCATTTACCCTCTTCCAAATCTTTATAGTGCTCAAAGAAATGGGCAATCGTTTTGAGGCGCAGCGGGTTGAGGTCCGCAGGCTTTTGCCATTGGGTGTAGAGCGACAAAATTTTATCGATGGGCACCGCCAACACCTTACCGTCCATGCCTGCTTCGTCTTCCATTTTTAGGATGCCGATAGCGCGGCAGGGTACGACTACGCCGGGGATCAAAGGCACTGGGGTGATGACCAACACATCGACCGGATCACCATCGCCGGAGATGGTCTTGGGAACGTAGCCGTAGTTGGTCGGATAGTGCATGGCGGTGCTCATGAAACGGTCTACGAAGATCGCGCCGGTTTCCTTATTGACTTCGTATTTCACCGGGTCCGCGTTCATCGGGATTTCGATGATCACGTTGAATTCTTTCGGTGCGTTTTTTCCGGGGGTGACTTTGTCAAGGGACATAAATAGCTCGTGAGGTGGTTAGAAGTGAATACCGATCAATATCAGTATTAACCCTGATTTTACTGACTTGGCCCTTGCGAAGCTCCGTATTGCTGACTTTTGCGGCTACAGTTGCGGGAGTTGGCCAATCGGCTCTCCGACTATCGCAGGTTGTGAGCACGAGGAAGCAACGCAGCGGGAGTACCGCCAGCGTTACTCCTTTGTTCGCGAAACTTGCTAGTTTGGAGATTTATATGACAGGTAACTCAGCGCTGATTCTTGCGCTTGTCTGTGGTTTGATTGCCGTGATTTACGGTGTGTGGGCCCGCAGCTGGATTCTTTCCCAGGACGCAGGTAATGCCCGCATGCAAGAAATTGCCGCAGCGATTCAAACTGGTGCGTCTGCATACTTGGCACGGCAATACAAAACCATCGCTATGGTCGGCGTGGTACTGGCTATTCTTATTGCGGTGGTGCTAGACCCACTGAGCGCGGGTGGTTTTGTGCTCGGCGCGGTGCTCTCAGGTGCTTGCGGCTTTATCGGCATGAATGTGTCGGTGCGCGCCAATGTGCGTACCGCACAAGCCGCCACGCGGGGAATTGGCCCGGCACTCGATGTCGCCTTTCGCGGCGGTGCGATAACCGGCATGCTGGTCGTGGGACTCGGTCTCTTGGGCGTGACCAGTTTTTACTGGTACCTGACCGCAGGCAGCGTGCCTGCGGACGGTAAAGCACTGGCTGCCATGCTCAATCCGCTGATAGGTTTTGCCTTCGGTTCATCTTTGATTTCTATCTTCGCCCGTCTGGGCGGCGGCATTTTCACCAAAGGTGCGGACGTGGGCGCGGACCTGGTGGGCAAGGTCGAGGCTGGTATTCCGGAAGATGACCCACGCAACCCTGCCGTGATTGCGGACAACGTGGGCGACAACGTGGGCGATTGCGCCGGTATGGCCGCTGACTTGTTCGAAACCTATGCGGTGACCCTGATCGCCACTATGGTGTTGGGCGCATTGCTCGCGGGTACCGCTGGCCCCAATATGGTGCTCTACCCGCTGGTACTGGGCGGCGTGTCGATCGTGGCATCCATCATCGGTTGCTTCTTTGTCAAAGCCAGCCCTGGCATGACCAATGTGATGCCTGCGCTGTACAAAGGCTTGGCCGTCGCGGGCGTGCTGTCTTTAGTGGCGTTTTACTTTGTCACCCAGTCGATGTTCCCCGCCCCGGTGGCATTGCCCGATGGCAAGGCTTTGAGCGCCAGCGGACTCTTCGGCGCCTGCGCTATCGGCCTGATTTTGACCGGCGCGCTGGTCTGGATCACCGAGTACTACACCGGCACCCAGTACGCGCCAGTGCAGCATATTGCGCAAGCATCAACCACCGGCCACGGCACCAACATCATTGCCGGCTTGGGCGTGTCCATGCGGTCTACGGCTTGGCCCGTGTTGTTTGTATGCGCGGCGATTTACAGCGCCTTTGACCTGGGCGGCTTATACGGCATTGCCATCGCGGCCACCTCCATGCTGAGCATGGCAGGTATCGTGGTCGCCTTGGACGCCTATGGCCCCATCACCGACAACGCCGGCGGCATTGCCGAAATGGCTGAACTCCCTGCCAGCGTGCGCGACATCACCGACCCGCTGGACGCGGTGGGTAACACCACCAAGGCGGTGACCAAAGGCTACGCCATCGGTTCTGCCGGTCTGGCTGCGTTGGTGCTATTTGCTGACTACACCCACAAGCTCGAAGGCCTGGGCGCGCACATCAAGTTCGATTTGAGTGACCCGAACGTCATCATCGGCTTATTCATCGGCGGCTTGATTCCTTACTTGTTCGCTGCGATGGCGATGGAGGCCGTGGGCCGTGCAGCCGGTGCGGTGGTGGTGGAAGTGCGCCGCCAGTTCAAGGAAATCAAAGGCATCATGGACGGTACCGGCAAGCCCGAGTACGACACCGCGGTGGACATGTTGACCACAGCGGCCATCAAAGAAATGATGATCCCCAGCTTGTTGCCCGTGGTGGCTCCCATCGTGGTCGGCTTGGTCCTCGGCCCTGCGGCCTTGGGCGGCTTGCTCATGGGCACCATCGTCACCGGTTTGTTCGTGGCTATTTCCATGTGTACCGGCGGCGGTGCCTGGGACAACGCCAAGAAATACATCGAAGACGGACACCACGGCGGCAAAGGTTCTGACACGCATAAAGCGGCTGTGACCGGCGACACCGTGGGCGACCCCTACAAAGACACGGCGGGTCCTGCGGTCAACCCCTTGATCAAGATCATCAACATCGTGGCGCTGCTGATAGTGCCCGTGATGATGAAGATCCACGGCGGCTGAGTTTTCGAAGCCTGACAGCACCGCCAACCGGCCCTTTATATGGGCCTAAAAATCCCGCAAGCCATCTGGTTTGCGGGATTTTTTTTTAGCCACCATTGCACCAGGTGTAATATTCGCCAGTCTGCAAGTTAAATACCGTTGGAAGTTTTAGCACTTGTGAAAATACTCATCGTAGATGACCATGCGCTGGTCCGAGAGGGCTTGGGCCAGGTTCTAGCGGGCATGTATCCGCGACTGCAATTGCTGCATGCGGGCACAGGCGCTAATGCCATTGACATGCTCCTGCCCCACAGGGACATTAACCTAGTGCTGCTGGACTACCACCTACCAGATATGAATGGCCTCGAGGTGCTGCGGCAAATGGGTCGCATCCAGCCTTCGCTTGTAGTGCTCATGATCTCGGGGAGCACCACGCTGCAATTGATCCAAATGGCGCTCAAAGACGGGGCCGCCGGTTTCGTGACCAAGACGGGCAACACCGATGACCTGCTAGATGCAATCAACCAAGTGTTGGGGGGAGAAATATATATTCCCCACGAGTTGCGGCCCTTGGTCAACGCGGGAAAAGCGGCGAAAGTTCAAGCCTTGTCCAGGCGGCAAGAAGCGGTTTTAAGGGGCCTCCTAGACGGCCATACCAACCGGGAAATTGCCGGCAAATTATTGGTGTCAGAGGAAACCGTCAAAACACATGTCAGCGCCATCTTGCGCTACTTTGATGCCGACAACCGGACCCAGGCCGTAAGGGCGGCTGCCAGTTACGCGTTCCGCGTCGGGGAATAATCCACGCGAAAATTAATTCAAACCTGATCGGCGTAACCAAGCCCGCAATTGCCCGGGCTGCAATGGATGAGCCAGCACCACCGTTGCAGATGCGGCGCCAGTGGCTGACACATCCGCGTCAGCACCCACATGAATAAGGCATGCAGGAATCTCTGCGCCAAACCGTTTTCTCCATGCGGCTACAGTTTCCAGCGCCAGGGCAGGGTCGTCTGCCTGCCAGGCACTTACGATGGCTTGAGGCGATTCACTTGGCTCGCCGCTGAGCGAATCCGCAGCGAGAGCGTTAAAGCCCCAAGACTGCAACCAGCCACGCACCAATTGAGCCCGATCCTTATCCGCATCGATGAATGCAATCGGAACACGTTGCGGCCCCAGCGGTGCTAAGCTCGTCGGCGTAGTCTCTGCAGGCGCACCAGGTGACGGCAGCAGCGGCAACACCACGGAAAATTTGCTACCCCGGCCCAAAGCCGACCGAATACGCACCGCACTGCCCAACATATGGGCGTTACGTGAAGCGATATACAAACCCAGAGATGGCCGCAAAGGACCGGCCTGGCCCATGGCAGGCCGCTGCCCGAAGGGCTCAAAAACCTTGCTGTGATCGCGCTGCGCGATACCAGGACCACTATCGCTCACATCCAAACGCAGTTGCCTACCCCCGTCCACCACGCGGGCGCTCAGCAGGACCGTGCCCTGATGCGTAAAGCGCACCGCGTTGTGTGCCAAAGCCAACACAATCCGCTCTAAAAGCGCGGCGTCACTAAGCACGTGGTACTGTCCGCAACGCACCGCCCAGCGCAAGCCCTTAGCCTGGACCTTTGCCGCTAGCTGCTCTTGCACCCGCTTAAATAGCGCATGTATGGGTACATGCGCCATAACTGGCTTGATCTCACCGGCATCGATTTGCGCCACCTCCATCAAGCCCTCCAACAAGCGGCTCAAGTCGCGCATCGAGGAGTCCAGGTAATCCTGCAGCGCAGGGTCAACGCCCTGCGGATTCTGTCGGCGCAAGCGGTCTAAAAATAAGGCGAGCGCCTGGGCAGGTTGGCATAAATCATGGGTCGCTGCAGCCCAAAATGCGGCGCGCTCGCGCAGCAAATCCGGAGGTTCGTCCCTTGGCAGGGGCGCCAAGCGTGTGCGCAGCACATCCTCTAGCGTGATCTTTTGGGGTGGGGAATTTGCCAGGGCCTCCCCCTTGCCATCGGCGCCCACCGAAGAAACGAAACCCTGGCCGGGCGCAGCAACCCGGTTGGGTTTAGCCCACCAGGATTTCCAAGCACCGGCAAGGATGCCAATCAGTTTCCTCAGATCGCTCATCGCCCTGGTGCCACCAACTCCAATACCGCACCGCTTACATCCGAAGGATATGCGTTGCAGGCTGTGCAGAGTTTTAGGAAAATCATAGAACGACAATAATAATCCCAGCCAAATACGGCCTGAACCCACAGGCTGCACAATAGGCCCATGCGTAACTCCAGCCCCAGCCGTACCATTCCACTGCACGACCTGCGACAGCAAGCATTGCCGCTACCAAAGGCAAGCACAGGTGCTGCTTCCGATGCGCGCAGCCCGCTAATCGACACCTTGGGCCGCCCCTTGCGGGATCTGCGCATCAGCGTAACGGACCGCTGTAATTTCCGCTGCAGCTATTGCATGCCCAAAGAAGTATTTGACAAAGATTACGTCTACCTGCCGCAGACCTCTTTGCTGTCCTTCGAGGAAATCGTGAGGGTTGCGCGGCAATTTGTCGGCTTGGGTGTGCAAAAAATTCGCCTGACGGGTGGTGAGCCGCTACTGCGTAAAAACCTGGAGCTTTTGATTGAACAGCTGGCCCGCTTGCGCACGCCAGATGGCCAGCCCTTGGACATAACCCTGACCACCAACGGCTCCTTGCTGGCGCGCAAAGCGCGCGCTCTGCGCGATGCCGGCTTGCAGCGGGTCACAGTCAGCCTCGATGGCCTCAACGATAGCGTTTTCCGACAAATGAACGATGTGGACTTTCCCGTGTCGGAGGTTCTGGAGGGCATTGCCGCTGCGCAGCAGGCTGGCTTGGGGCCTATAAAAGTAAATATGGTCGTCAAGCGCGGTACCAATGACCATGAAATTCTCCCGATGGCCCGGCATTTTCGCGGCACAGGCATCGTGCTGCGTTTTATTGAGTACATGGACGTGGGTGCCACCAATGGCTGGCGCATGGATGAAGTGATGCCCTCGGCGCAGGTGATTGAGCAACTGCGCAGCGCCTACCCGCTGGTGGCGCTCGAGCCCTGCGCCCCGGGCGAGACCGCCCAGCGCTGGGCCTACGCGGATAGCCATGGCCATGCGGATCCACAGGCGGGGGAAATTGGTGTCATCAGCAGCGTCACCCAAGCTTTTTGCGGCGACTGTAATCGTGCTCGCTTGTCCACCGAGGGCCAGTTGTACTTGTGCCTGTTCGCGCATCAGGGCTACGACTTGCGCAGCATCGTGCGCGCCAGCGAAGAGGATGGGGCTTTGCAACAAGCCATCACCAGCATCTGGCAGGCCAGGAGCGACCGCTATTCACTGCTGCGGGCCACCCAAGCTGCGGATAGTTCGCCCCAGGGCGCTAGGCGCGTGGAAATGAGTTACATAGGCGGCTAGGACGCTCAAGGCGCTATGAAATCGCTCGCGCAGATTGCCCAAGCCCTAGAGGGTTACGACCCGGACGCCCTTAGCGCGAACACGGTAAACGCTTTTTTAGCGGACATGGTGCCACTACCAGTCCAAACCCAATCTCTCGACTTAATGCATGCCCTGCGCCGTGTATTGGCAGACGATGTAGTCAGCCCGATCGACGTTCCGGCCCATGACAACTCAGCCATGGATGGCTATGCCTTTGACGCAAGTGCGCTCGATGCCAACCAAGCCCTGCAATTGCGAGTAGTCGGTACCGCCTTGGCCGGCAAAAGCTATGTGGGCACTGTGTCTGCGGGGCAATGCCTAAAAATTATGACGGGCGCCATCGTCCCGGCCCCCTTAGATACCGTCGCGCCCCAAGAGCTCGTGCAAATTCACGGGCAAGACATCGTGATCCCTCCCGGTCTGCTTCGAGCCGGTGACAACCGCCGCTTTCGGGGCGAGGATGTGCCGCGGGGCAGCGTCGCGCTCACTGCGGGCACGGTACTCAGCCCGGCCTGCATCGGCTTGCTTGCCAGTCTGGGCCTGGGCACGGTGCAGGTCTATCGGAAACTGCGCGTGGCCTACTTTTCCACCGGCGACGAAATCCTCAGCCTGGGCGATGCACCCCGCGAAGGCGCGGTTTACGATAGCAACCGCTTCACCATCTGGGGTCTGCTGCAAAGCATGGGCATTGAATGCGTAGATTTGGGGGTGGTGCGCGACGACCCGGTAGCCCTAAAAAGCGCGTTTCGTCAGGCCGCTCAGGAGGCCGATGCCATCGTGACCAGCGGCGGCGTCAGCGTCGGTGAGGCCGATCACACCAAAGCCATGATGCGCGAACTCGCCCATGGCGACGCGCCGGGCCACGGTGGAGTAGCCTTTTGGCGCATTGCCATGCGTCCTGGCCGCCCCATGGCCGTTGGCCGCATCGGTCAGATTCCTTTGTTCGGCCTGCCGGGCAACCCGGTCGCCGTCATGGTGACATTTTTGGCCTTTGTGCGTCCAGCGCTTTGGCGCATGATGGGTGCGCGCGCAGACGACCCACAAGTGGACAGCCCCATGCTGCAAGCGCGCAGCAGCGAGGCAATTCGCAAGAAGCCGGGGCGCACGGAGTACCAGCGCGCCATCGTTTCGCGCGCCGCAGACGGTACGCTCGCCGTGCGGACCACGGGCCAGCAAGGCTCGGGAGTGCTTAGCTCGATGGTGCAGGCCAATGGCCTGATGGTCTTACCGCACGCGCAAGGCCATGTTGCTATAGGCGATACGGTCGAGGTGATGATGTTTGCAGGCGTGCTCTGAGCTAGCGGCCCAACTGCTCCACGCCCCGGTTAGCCAAAGCGTCGGCGCGCTCGTTGCCCGGGTCGCCGGCGTGGCCCCTGACCCACCGCCACTCAATGCGATGCTCGCTTTGGTGTACCAAGGCATCCAATCTTTGCCATAAATCCACGTTCTTCACCGGTTGCTTTGCCGCCGTGCGCCAGCCCTTGGCTTTCCACCCTTGCAGCCACTCGGTCATGCCCTTGAGCACATACTGACTGTCCACATGCAAGACTACATGGCAGGGCCGCTTGAGCGCCAAGAGCGCCTCAATAACCGCCATCATCTCCATGCGGTTATTGGTGGTTTCGGCCTCGCCGCCACAAAGTTCTTTTTCTACCCCATCCTCGGCGCGCAAAAGGGCGCCCCAACCGCCCGGGCCCGGATTGCCTTTGCAAGCCCCGTCTGTGTAAATTACGACCTTGTTCAATACCTATGCTCCTTGTGCAATACGTCCTGGTTGCTTTGGCTGGCCGGCACCTGTCTGGGCACACGCGAACGTGCCGGCTTCCAAAGCGAGCCCAGCATGCGCACGCCGCGCACGCGTTTGACGGCGACCACTAAATAGCTGGAGCCGAAAATCGGCCACCAGCGCGGCCCCAGGCGCTCCATCCAGGCAAAGCGCTGCAGCCAAGAGGGGCTGGAAACCGCCGGGACATAGCAGCCAAAGCGCACAATTTCTACCTCGAAATCTAAGAGGCGCAGCCAATCACGCAAGCGCCAATAGCCAATATATTCCCCGGCTACCGGCAAATAGCCCTGACCCGGCCAGCGCCCACCGGTCAGGCTTTCCCATAAGCGCGAGCGCGCCTGGCGCAGTGCCCACAAACCCACCGGGTTGAAGCCGCAAATCAAGACCCGGCCTTGGGGTACCAATACGCGCTCGACCTCGCGCAAGGTGGCATGGGCATCCATACTGAGTTCCAAGCTATGTGGCATCAACACCAGGTCCAGACTGGCAGCGGAAAAAGGCAAGGCGGAGAAATCAGTGACCAGCGCAATCGAGAGCCCGGGTTGGGGCTGGGCTCCTTGGCCCGGTGTCGCTGGCTGCGCAGTCGCTTCACCGAAGGGCATAGGATGGGCTATTGGCGCAACGTCGGTTTGTGTAGCACTGCATGCCGGCGGGGTTGAGGGAACCCCCAGCCCCGGCAATTCCTCTGGCAGCTCTTGCACGGCCAGCCAGCGATGCGGCATGCGGTTATGCGCCAAGCCTTGCAATTGAGGCATTCCCAGTTGCAAAGCATGAAAGCCAAACATATCCGCCACCATTGCATCGGCTTGGCCTTGCTCCCAAGCCAGCATATAACGCCCAGCATCCGTTTGGAGCCAATCGTGCAAATCTATAATCTGGTCGCTCATGACATTGTTTTCGCTACCTACTCTACTCCCACTGACTTTTTTGGATATTCCAAGGCCGTTTGGCCCCTCGGAAACCCGCCTTTCGTGTGCCTGTAGACGCCACTGTGTTGTAGTGCGCTGCTAAGGTCGGCGCATTCTAGTCAGACCCCATTGCCCTACACCATGTACCCCAACAAGCTTCGCGCATTGCTTGCGCTCATTGGCCTCCTGCTCTCAGGCGGGGCAAACGTGGCGTCCGCGACAGAAGTTCCTGCCAACCTGCAACCGCTGGACGTACAGGAAAGCAAAATGCTGCAAGTGGCACCGACAGCAACCACGGCCGATTTGTGGGAACGCATACGCCTTGGCTACGGTATGCCCAATCTAGAGACCAACTTGGTGCGCGACCGCGAGCAGTGGTACAGCAACCGTCCCGACTACATCTTTCGCATGACAGAGCGATCGCGCAAATACCTCTTTCATATCGTGGAAGAGCTGGAAATGCGCAATATGCCTACCGAGCTTGCTTTGCTGCCATTCGTGGAGAGCGCCTTTAACCCGCAGGCTGTCTCCAGTGCCAAGGCGGCAGGGATGTGGCAATTCATGCCCGCTACCGGTAAAAGCTTCGAGTTAAAGCAGAACGTGTTTCGGGATGACCGGCGCGACGTACTGGCCTCAACCCGCGCTGCGCTGGACTATCTGCAAAGACTCTACAACATGTTTGGGGACTGGCACTTAGCCCTGGCAGCCTACAACTGGGGCGAAGGCAGCGTTAGCCGTGCCATCGCCAAAAACCAGCGACTGGGCCTGCCCACCAAATACACAGACCTGGGCATGCCACAAGAAACGCAGTATTACGTGCCCAAGCTGCAAGCGATTAAAAACATAGTCGGTCATCCGGAGAATTTCTCGGCTCAATTGCCTGACATCGGCAATCATCCTTATTTCAAAACCATCAGCATCGTCAAAGATATCGACGTGGCCATGGCAGTCAAGCTCTCTGGCGTACCGTTGGATGATTTCAAATCGCTAAACCCCTCCGTCAACAAGCCTGTGATCATGGCAGCAGGCACGCCACAAATTTTGCTGCCTTGGGACAATGCCGATGTTTTTGAAAAAAACCTCCAGGAATTCAAAGGCCCACGCTTAGCCAGTTGGTCCGTGTGGGTGGCCCCTTACACCGTGCGTATTGCAGATGCTGCCAAGCAAGTGAACATGAGCGAAGCGGAATTACGCCAGGTGAACAACATACCCCCAGGCATGCTGATCAAAGCGGGCTCCACGCTGCTGGTGCCCCGCGCCGCGCACTCACAAAAAGATGTAAGCGAGTCGGTAGCCGACAGAGGGCAGGTGACGCTCACACCGGAAATGATCAGTGTGCGCAAGTCCATACGGGCGGGTAAGGCCGACACCGTGACGACATTGGCCAAGCGATTTAAGGTAAGCCCCGCTAATCTGGCCCAGTGGAATAAAGTGGCGGCCAATGCCAAATTCAAGCCGGGGCAGGCGCTGGTGATCTTTGTGAACGTGCCGGCGGGCTCGGCCAGAAAAATCAAGAACAAGGCGCCTAGGACTGCGGCCAAGCCGGCGCCCAAATCCACAAGCAAAAAGCAGGTTGGCCATCAGAAGAAAAAATGAATCCTCGCTGCGCCTACCGTGTTTCAAGCGGGCGACGAACCAGAAAAAAGTATCGCAATATTTGTGGCCAGCGCCAAGGACCAAGCCAGGCTGCGCGCATTGGCCTGGTCGGTGATATACAGACCCACATACACGACACGCAAAATCACATAAACAGCGGCCAGCGTATCCAAACGTGCCGCGTCGGCCCCAGCGTGCTGCGCCAGCGCCACAGCGCCGATAAAAAACGGCAGCGCTTCGAAACAATTGGACTGCGCTGCATTGGCGCGGGCGCGCCAGCCGCTTTGGCCTGCCAGCCACTGGCGTGGCATACCGTTGTCATAGCCCCCTTCGCTAACAGGCTTGCCAAAGCCATTGGACTTGGCCATCCCAGCGCAGAGTATGGGCATGATGGCTGCCAGCAAAACGCACCAATAAACCACGGAAAAAACAGAACCCGTCATACAACTCCCCTCGCTATTGAAAACCACCTAAAACTTACCGCCGGTCCACCAAGGCATGCGCAATCGTGCCAAGATCTACGTATTCGAGTTCACTACCCACCGGCACACCGCGCGCCAGGCGCGTCGGGTTCAGGCCCTTGGCGCGCAGACCTTGGGCGATCACATGCGCCGTGGCCTCGCCCTCGGCTGTAAAGTTAGTCGCCAAAATCACCTCGCGCACGATGCCGTCACAGGCGCGGATAAACAATTTATCCAAGCCCAATTCATGCGGCCCAATACCGTCGAGCGGGCTGAGCTTGCCCATCAACACGAAGTAAAGCCCGTGATAAGCCCCAGTGCGCTCCATAGCGGCCTGATCGGCGGGCGTCTCTAACACGCACAGTTGGGTGTGGTCGCGACGGCTATCCAAGCAAGTGGCGCACACCAGGTCCTGGGTAAAGGTGTGGCAGCGTTCGCAATGGCGCACATTCTCACTGGCCTCTTGCAAAGCGCGCGCAAGTGCTTGGGCGCCAGGGCGGTCGCGTTGCAATAAATGAAAAGCCATACGCTGCGCGGATTTGATACCGACGCCGGGCAGGCGCCGCAAGGCCTGAATTAATGCGTCCAGTGCGTGCGCGTCAGACATCGCGCCATGCTCTTGCTTGCAAAATAATCACGCTTTAAAACGGAAGCTTCATGCCAGGTGGCAAACCGGCGGTGATCTTGGCCATTTTTTGGGCCGAGGTTTCTTCGGCCACGCGCAAGGCTGCGTTAAAAGCCGCGGCCACCAGGTCTTCCAACATGTCTTTGTCGTCGGCCAGCAGACTGGGATCGATCGTAATGCGTTTGACCTCATGCTTGCAGGTCATGGTGACTTTCACCAGACCCGAGCCGGACTCACCACTCACTTCGATATGGCCCAACTCGTCTTGGGCTTTTTTCACGTTGTCTTGCATGGCCTGGGCCTGTTTCATCAGGCCGGCAAGTTGTCCTTTATTGAACATCAAAAATTCCTTATAGGTGTACTGTAAAAACGGGAAGTGTCATTCCATCGACCAATGCTAATGCACTACAAAGGCCGGATGCTACCGGGAACAATTTTCGCGCCAAAGTCGCGCACCCAGCTTTGGACCCATGGGTTATTTTGGATGATGGTCTCGGCAGCCTGTTGGCGTTCTGCACTGGCGCTGGCATTGCGGCGTGATGGGCTGTCGACAACCCGCCCCACCTCGACCGTCAAAACCACCGCATGCCCTGTATCCTGCAAGGCTTGGGCTAAGCGGTCCCGGCTGCCAGCTTGGTTAAGTGATTCACTCTCGACGCGCAAGATCCAATGGCCATCGTCGCGTCCGATGAGCTGTGATTGCAAGGCTAATTCGCGCGTCAGCGCGTTAATTGCCTGCGCCTGCACCAACGCCTGTACGGTCTGGTGCCAAAAATCACCATGCTCCGTCTCACTAAAGCCTGGTTTAGGGGCCGCCCTAGGCTGGTCAAGTCGACTCTCTTGTTGCACGCGCATCGGCACACCTACCACACGGTGCAAAGGCGCAGCATCAGGTGGCACACCCACTTGGGGACGCTGTGAATTGCCCGCGCTACCCTGCGCTTGCGGGTGAAGTGGGGCTCCATCGTTCAAGTCAAGGTTATGCACCGACAAGATCTGGCCAGGTGGAACTTCAGGCTCCACTGGGGCAACTGCAAGCTGGCCTTGGGCCAGCGGCTTGGGCAAGGCCGTCTGCAAGGGCGCCTCTTGGTGTTGAACCGAGGGCGCGACGGGATTAAAAGCGGCGTGCGACGCCGATTTCAGAGTTTTTTTTTCCACTGCAGGATCGGCGGCCTTCGCGGGCGCTGACATCGCTTGGTCTGCGGGCTTGAAAGCCAGTAAACGCAGCAACACCATCGTCAAGGCGGCGTATTCATCGGGGGCCAGACCCAAGTCGCCGCGCCCATGCAGGCATATGCTGTACAGCAATTGGGTTTCGTCGGCAGGAAGCGTTGAAGACAGACGCAAGATATCGCACTCTTCAGGGTCCACGCCATCGGAAAGATCCGTGCCCTCGCCCATCGACTGGTGCACCGCCATACGATGCAACACGCTGGCCATTTCCTCAAGGGCCGAGGCGGCACTGAGTCCCTGCACACGCAAACTGTCCACGGTTTCCACCACGGCGCGACCATCGGCACGCGCGAGCGCGTCGATGAGTGAAAACACATAGGAGCGGTCCACACTGCCTAGCATCTGACGCACTGCCGCCTCGGAAACTTGTCCTGCACCAAAAGCAATTGCCTGGTCTGTCAGGCTCAAAGCATCGCGCATGGAACCGCGCGCGCCGCGCGCCAGCAGGCGCAGCGCAGCTGTATCCGCAGCCACCGTTTCCTCGGCCAAGACATGCTGCAAATGTTCAAAAATAGTTTGCGGCGGCATCGGCCGCAAATTAAATTGCAAACAGCGTGAAAGCACAGTGACGGGCACTTTTTGCGGATCGGTGGTTGCCAGTACGAACTTCAAGTAGTCCGGCGGTTCTTCCAAGGTTTTGAGCATGGCATTGAAGGCATGCCCGGTCAACATGTGCACCTCGTCGATCATGAAAACCTTAAAACGCCCCTGAACCGGCTTGTAAACCGCCTGTTCCAGTAAGGCCTGGACTTCATCGACTCCGCGGTTGGAGGCGGCGTCCAGCTCGGTGTAGTCCACAAAGCGGCCCGCGTCGATATCGACACAGGCCTGGCACACACCGCATGGCGTGGCGGTAATACCGCCCTGCCCGTCAGCGCCCTGGCAATTGAGCGATTTGGCCAAAATCCGGGATACCGTGGTCTTGCCCACACCGCGGGTACCGGTAAAGAGATAGGCGTGGTGCAGGCGCTGCGTCGAAAGCGCATTGCCTAAGGCTTGCACCACATGGGCCTGACCCACCATTTCCGCAAAATTGCGCGGACGGTATTTGCGGGCAAGTACAAGATAGGACATGCGTGGATTCTACGGCGGCCGGTATGCGTATCCACTACGAAGTGGCTCGCGCTTGGCCGCAAAGGCCACCCCCTTGGCGCCGATAATACGGTGCGTTGCAGATGGTCCCATGGCGCCCATTGAAAACCAAACCGATATATTGACTACTACGAATTGAGGAGCCTCTCCATGAATATGCCCGTACCCGCCTCGCTACGCATCAGTGGTCAAGAATATCGGGAGTCGCTTCGTCGCTACCGGCCTAGGGTTTTTCTGGATGGCCGTTTAGTCGAATCCGTAGTGGATGAGGCCGGTTTTTCGCCCGGCATCAATGCCATCGCGCTGACATATGACTACGCACTCAAACCACAGTACGCCAAGCTCATGACCGCAGTGCAGCAAAGCAGCGGCAAAACCGTCAACCGCCTAAGCCACATCAACACCAGCGCCGGCGACCTGCTCAACAAATTGGAAGCGGTGCGCTTGGTGTGCCAGGAAACCGGATGCGCCCAGCGTTACCTCACCCATGACGCACTCAACGCCATTGGGCAGGTCAGCGCGCGCATCGACGACGCCAAAGGCAGCACCGAACACACCGCGAAATTTTTGAACTATATGCACCGCGTGCAAGACCAGGACTTGACTTTAGGCGTGGCCATGACCGATGCCAAAGGCGACCGGGGCCTGCGCCCGCACCAGCAAGGCAAGCGCGACAGCTATGTGCACATCGTCGATTACCACGCACAGCACAACGGGCAACACGGCATTGTGATTTCTGGCACCAAGGCTATCGTCACGGGCGCGCCCTACATGCATGAACTGCTGGTCATGCCCTGCCGCAATATGGGCCAGGCCGATGCGGACTTTGCGGTCTGCTGCGCCGTGCCCATCGACGCGCCGGGCCTGACCATCATCGCCCGCCCCGCCGGCCGCCCTGGCGAGCCCGAACATGGGGCAGCCCTGTTCAGCAGCAAATACGGCCAGAGCACGGCGGTATGCATGTTTGAAAAAGTCTTTGTGCCCATGGACAACGTGTTTTACGCGGGCGAATGGGAACACTCCGGTTATCTCACCTACAACTACGCCACGCACCACCGCCACACTTGCATAGGCGCGCGCGCCGGCTTTGGTGATTTGCTGATTGGCGCAGGCGCGCTGATGTGCGAGGCCAATGGCTTTGACCCCGGCCAGGAAAGCCATTTGCGCGAACAAATGGTGGAGCTCATCACTATCACCGAAAGTTTTTACGCCTGCGGAGTGGCAGCCAGCGTGTATGGCAAAGAAGACCCGTACAGCCATAGCTTTGTACCCGACGCAGTGTTCTCCAACATCGGCAAATTGCTACTGGCCACCAAAATTTATGACATGCACCGCATCGCGCACTACGTCAGCGGCGGCCTGATCGTCACCCTGCCCGGCCCAGACGAAGACCACAACCCCGAAACCGGCGCCAAGCTCAGCGAAGTGCTGCGCGCCAACCCGGACGTGCCCTACGAGCAGCGCATTCAAACCGCGCGCTTTATTGAAGACCTCACCGCCAGTTACCAAGGCGGCTGGTATTCGGTCATTAGCCTGCACGGCGGCGGATCGCCAGCGGCGATGAAGCAAGAGATTTACCGCAACTATCCCGTAGGCTCCAAAGTAGAGCTGGTGGAGCGCCTGCTTGAACGTGGTATCGCGGCTGATGGCTCAGCCGCCCCCGCACCACACGACCCCGAGCGCGCCATTACCCAAAACCGCCAACCGGGTAAATGCTGCGACACCGGCTGCACCGTGCCGGGCACGCCCATGATGGTGGATTTGCCCACGGTGGAGGCGACACTACCTTCAAAGCGTTTGAGCCCCAAGCCTTGAAGCTTGAGTCCCAGACTCTGTGCGCTAGACGTCTTTTGCGGCCTTACGCTTGGTCTTTTCTTTGGCCTTAGATTTTTCTTTTTTCGGGGACTTCGCCACCCGTTTGCCACTCACATCACGTGACCACAGAGACCGGGCATCTGGGATAGGCGGCTCCATAAACGCGTCGCCAAAATCCCCAGGGCCGGGTTCAGGCAGTGGGCGTCCGCTGTCGCGCCACTCCACTGCCGCCGGGAAACCATAGGTCTGCGCATAGCGCTTAAACCACAGGCCCTCGGGCGAATGGCGGGTAATGCCGTCAAACACATTGGCAAACATTTGCGTCTGCTCCAGGCCCATGGCATCTATGGCCTGGTTGATAACCAATTTGTTCATCATCAACTGGTTTTTCGGCACTCCGGCAATCCGCTCGGCCAGGTCCTGCACCACGGCATCGAGTTTGGCAAGGGGCGCCACCTCGGTAGCCAAGCCCCATTCAAAGGCCTGCTTGCCATCGATCAAATCGCCGGTAAGCATCATGCGCTTGGCACGCATCGCGCCTAATCGGTACACCCACATCGCCGGGCTGGGGCATCCCCACACCCGCACCGGCATGTAGCCGATGCGCGCCTTGTCCTCCATCACGATGAAGTCGCAGCAGGTGGCAATATCGCTCCCGCCGGCCGCCGCATACCCATGCACGCGCGCAATCGTGGGTTTGTAGGAACGCCACAAACTCATAAAGTCTTCGGTATTACGCTTCATGAACTTATAGTCAATCATCGGATCCCAGGGCATAGGCTGCGTGATCACATTGGTGGGGTCGCCCTCGGCATAGTGTTTCAGGTCATAGCCAGCGCAAAACGCATCGCCTGCGCCGCGCAACACAATCACATGCACCCGGTCATCGGCATTGGCCAACTCCACCGCCTGGCGGATTTCGCCAGGCATCTCGTCGTTGATCGCGTTCAGGCGCTCGGGCCGATTGAGGGTGATGGTGGCTATTCGCCCTTGCACCGCAATGTGTAGCGTGGAAAAGACGCGGTCTGCATGAACGCTGGCCACGCGTTTGCCTAGGGCCGCAGCAGGCTTGGTCGTTTTTTTAGAGGAAGCAGCAGATGGTTTTTTTGCTGCCTTCTTGGCCGCCGGTGCTAACTTTTTATCGGAGGATTTGCTTGCCATGTGAGCTGCCTTTGTACTGCATTAAATAGAAGAAAAATCGCCATGGCGGCCCAGGCCGTCCTTGAAGCGTCCGGCGCCGCCCACGCCTTCTTGCACCAGGCATTCCAGGCCGTTGTACCACTCCTTGCGCATGGCATCGCGCACGGTTTGCCCATGTTGCATATAGATGGAGCGCCGGTCAGCGCGCACGCAGGCTTGCGGGAAGCGGGCAATCTCAGCGGCTAGTTTTTCGGCCTCCAGACGCGCCTGCCCGTGCGGCACCAGGCGCTCGCAAGCGCCAATGGCCAAGGCCTCGGTAGCGGGCACTTTGCGTCCGGTCAGCGTAATTTCCATGGCCCGGCCCATGCCCACCAATCGCGGCAAGCGCACCGTCCCGCCGTCGAGCAGGGGAATGCCCCAGCGGCGGCAATACACGCCAAAGTACGCATCCTCGGCCATCACGCGCATGTCGCACCACAGGGCGAGTTCAAAGCCGCCGGCCACCGCAGGGCCTTCCACCGCCGCGATCACGGGCTTGGACAAATCTAAACGCGTGGGCCCCAAAGGGCCGCGCGGCACGTGGCGTGTCGGGTCGGTGGGATAGTCAATATCGGTGAGCGGACGCTCCGAATCGGTCAGGGTGCTGGCGTACTTCAAATCCCAACCGGCGCAAAAGGCACCGCCCTCGCCCCACAAGACGGCGACGCTGGCGCTAGCGTCTTGGTCAAACTCCTCAAACGCTGCGAACAGCGCGTCGGCACTATCCGGGTCCATGGCGTTGCGCGCTTCCTCGAAGCGGCTATGGATGATGGTCCATACCGATGCATTTTTTTCGATTCGTACCATTTCAAAAGGCTCCTGGGGTTTGGTTCTTACTTATTACGTTTATCGCTCGGCGGCGCAGGCGCAGCGCCCGTGGACGTGCTAAGAGCGATGCCTATGCTAGTACATAAAAGTAGGCGCGAACTTCCAGAGCACCGATAAGCAGACCTTCCCTAAGGCTTGGGATTATTGGCCTGGACGCAGCGTGCAATGTCGCAGGCGGTGGGCAAGGTGGCGCGGTATTCAAAACCGGGGCGTGGCCGGTTGCCGTCGCGGGTAAAACAGTGCTCGCCCTTGCCGTTGTCGTAGTAGGACGTGACATCGACACAGCGCCGCGAATGGGCCATTAGGCCGAAGTGGTGCCCCATTTCATGCGAGATCACCATTTGCAAGGTCTCGCGTGCATCGTGTGCCGGGTTGCGGGTATTGAGCAAGCGAAACATCGCCGGGCTCATGGCCAAGAGGCCCCGTCCAAGGTCTGCCTGCGCAAAATTGCCACCGCTGTTTTTTTCGCTCCATTGGACGATGACCGCCCCCTCAGGCAAGGCGACATCGGGCTTGAAAAGCTGCACTGCGTTAGGCACGCCACAGGGCGACCAGGCCAGTGCCGACTTTTGCACTGCGGCTAAGACCTGCTCTTGCGAAAACCATTCTGGCGCAGCGCTATGGTCATACACAAACACCAGCGCAGCTTTGCCAGCGGGCCGGTCGCGGCCATCGCCCCAGGTGATGATTTCGCCGGGCAGGCATTGCGCCATTTCCCGATCGCGCACGGTTTGCGCCGCCAGCGTAAGGCTCGCAAGCGCCATCAGCGCAAACCAAGTAGCAAGCACGCTGCGCCGCATTTAAACGCCCGTGCGCATGGGCACCGCAAAACCCCGCTGCACAGCGGGGCGCGCCATCATGGTCTGGTACCAGCGCTGCACCTGCGGAAAATCGGGCAAATCCACCTGGTGGCGCGGATGGCGCCAGACCCAGCCCAGCAAGGCGAAATCGGCTATGGACAATTCCTCAGCGAAAAACCTGCGCCCCTGCAAACGCCGGTCCATCACGCCATACAGGCGGCGGGTCTCGGCCATATAGCGCTCCAGCCCATAACGCCGGTCCGTTTCTGAGTCCAAGGCGATAAAGTGGTGCACCTGTCCCGGCATGGGGCCAAAACCGCCCATTTGGAACATCAGCCATTCCAAGACTTCTACCCGCGTACGGCCCTCACGCGGTAAAAAAAGCCCGGTTTTTTCAGCCAAGTAAAGCAATATGGCGCCGGACTCAAAAACACTAATGGGCTGCCCGTCGGGTCCGTCCGGGTCTACGATGGCGGGAATTTTGTTATTCGGGCTGATCCGTACAAAGTCCGGCGCAAACTGCTGGCCGGCGCCAATATCGACCACCTGCACCGTATAGGGCAAGCCCATTTCTTCCAGGGCAACGCTGATTTTTCGCCCATTGGGCGTATCAAACGTAAAAAGTTCAATCGTCAATGCGCGCCCCTTGGTTCAAGGCGCGGCAGGCGGTGGCTACAGGTGCAGCCATTAATCGTCCTCAGCCGCCGCAATGCCCGGAAACAATATCTCGGTAAACCCAAATTGCGAAAAATCGCGCATGCGCATGGGGTAGAGCTTGCCCCACAAATGGTCGCACTCATGCTGCACCACACGCGCATGGAAGCCGTCCACCGTGCGGTCTATCGGGTCGCCAAAAGCATCCCAACCGGTATAGCGGATGCGCGCCCAGCGTGGCACCACGCCGCGCAAGCCCGGCACGGACAGGCAACCTTCCCAATCAGACTCTTCGTCCTCGCCTAAAGGCGTGATGGTGGGGTTGACCAGCACCGTGCGCGGCACCAGGGGCCGGTCCGGATAGCGCGGGTTGCGCTCGTCTGAACCAAAAATCACCACCTGCAAATCGACTCCAATTTGCGGCGCAGCCAAACCAGCACCGTTGGCTGCGCGCATGGTGTCGAGCAAGTCGGTCACCAGCAAATGCAATGCATCGCTATCGAATTTCTCTACTTTTTGCGCCACGCGCAATAAGCGCGGATCACCCATTTTCAAAATCTCGCGTACCGCCATCAGAGCACCTCCAGCATTTTGTGCAAAGCGGCCTCGTCGATCACGGGCACGCCCAGTTCCTGCGCTTTCTCCAGTTTGCTACCAGCCTCAGTACCAGCGAGCACATAACTGGTTTTCTTACTCACCGACCCCGCCACTTTGGCGCCAGCGTCTTCGATCAAGGCCTTGGCCGCGTCACGGCCCAGCGTGGGCAAAGTGCCGGTTATCACAAAGGTCAAACCCGCCAGCGGTTTAGGCGCGTCAGACGCAGCGTCTATGACAGGCCAATGCACGCCGCAAGCGCGCAGTTGCTCCACCACCTCACGGTTGTGCGCTTGGTCGAAAAACGTCCGCAGACTTTGGGCTACGGTGGGGCCGACATCGTTGACTTCCAGCAATTTTTCCAAGGGCGCGTCCATGATCGCTTGCACGTCGCCAAAATGTCGGGCCAGTTCTTTGGCGGTGGCCTCGCCCACATGGCGTATGCCCAGCCCATACAAAAAGCGCGGCAGCGTGGTGGACTTGGACTTTTCCAAAGCCTCCAGTAAATTGTTGGCAGACTTGTCGGCCATGCGCTCCAAGGCAGCCACGGCCACAAAACCCAGACGGTAAACATCGGGCAGGGTTCGCACCAAGCCGGCTTCCACCAATTGGTCCACCAGTTTTTCACCCAAGCCCTCTACCTCGACCGCGCGGCGCTGCACAAAGTGCGAAATCGCTTGTTTGCGCTGCGCGCTGCAAAACAGGCCGCCGGTGCAGCGGTAGTCGGCTTCGTCTTCTTCGCGCAAAGCGGCAGAGCCGCAGACCGGACAGCTACGCGGCATGGTGAATAAGTCGCCGCGTGTGGGCGATTCCAGGCTGGCGGGCAGCACGCTAACGACCTCGGGAATCACATCGCCCGCGCGGCGCACGATGACGCTATCGCCCACGCGCACATCTTTGCGCCGGGCCTCGTCTTCGTTGTGCAGCGTGGCATTGGTGACGGTGACGCCGCCTACGAACACCGGCGCCAGCTTAGCCACTGGCGTGAGCTTGCCAGTGCGGCCCACTTGCACATCAATGGCCAGCACCGTGGTCACTTGCTCTTGCGCCGGGTATTTGTGCGCCACCGCCCAGCGTGGCTCGCGGCTGACAAAGCCAAGGCGCTGCTGCAAGGCCAGACTGTTGACCTTGTAGACCACGCCGTCAATATCAAAAGGCAGTTGGTCGCGCAGCGCGCCGATACGCTGGTGAAAGTCGAGCAAGCCTTGGGCTCCCAGCGCGTTCGCGGTTTGGGCTGCAACCGGAAAACCCCAGGCCTTAAGCGCCATCAACAAATCCATATGCGTAGCCCAGGCCGGTCCGCCTTGCAAATCGCCCACACCATAAGCAAAAAAACTCAAAGGCCGCTGCGCGGCAATGGCGGGGTCGAGCTGGCGCACCGCACCGGCAGCGGCGTTGCGCGGATTGACAAAGGTTTTTTCGCCTTTTTCGCCCTGGGCGATGCGTGCGCGCTGACGGGTGTTGAGAGCCTCGAAATCATCGCGGCGCATATACACCTCGCCACGTACTTCCAACACGGGTGGCGCGTTCTGTAATCGCAGCGGTATCTGACCAATCGTGCGCGCGTTGTGCGTCACATCTTCGCCGTATTCGCCGTCCCCGCGCGTGGCAGCCTGCACCAACAATCCATTTTCATAGCGCAAGCTCATGGCCAAACCGTCAAACTTCAGCTCAGTCACGTACTCCACCGCAGGCGCACCCTCGTTAAGTTCCAACTCTTTGCGGATGCGGGTATCGAACGCCTGTGCGCCGGTCGATTCGGTATCGGTCTCGGTGCGAATGCTCAGCATAGGCACCACGTGGCGTACGCTTTCAAATTGCGCTAGCGGCTTGCCCCCTACGCGTTGCGTGGGCGAATCCACGGTGCGCAAATGTGGGTGCGCTTCTTCCAGCGCTTGCAAGGCGCGGAACATGCGGTCGTATTCGGCGTCCGGCAACTCGGGTGCGTCCAGGACGTAGTACAAATGCCCATGGTGCTGCAATTGCTCGCGCAGATGCGCCATGCGATCAGCGACTTGATCGCCGGCATCCGGATCGTCTGATGGTTCGGGGTTTAGCACCTAGGCCCTACTCTCTCAGTACGAAAGCCTTAGCCCAAGGTCTTCGTAATTGGTTTACTGTCCACCACAGCGTCAGGAAAATAAGCGCCTGGCCAAGGCAGATCCGGCGGCGAAATCACGCTGCTCCAATCGGTCATACAGTCGCTGCAATTCCTGACTAATGGTATCGAGCGCTTGGTAGGGCAGCGCTTGGTCGTTGTCATCGGTCACGACGCCGTCCATGGTCTGCGCCATACCTTGCGCTGCTTGGCACATGCGCTCAAAGGGCACCTCTGCGCGCTCCACTTGCGGTACATCGAGATGCAAAACCAATTCGTAAATAGCCGACTGCGCCGGATCTTCGGCTAGCGCTGCCTGGCTGTCAAAAGTCAGCGACAACAAGGGCGGCATGCCATCAACCGGCGCGGCCAAGACCATGCGTCCGGGCAATTGCCCCGGGACAAAGCCATATTGCGCCGCCACCTGGCTCACATAGCCAGGACTCCATGCCGCATGGCGGGCACGTAGATTTAAGGCCAATTGCGTATTGTGCTCGCTGGCGAAGTGGTCCAGTTCCCGCGCGCGCGCGACTTCATCGCGCATCTCACGAAATTCCGGCGTGCCATTCACCACATCGGCAAAAGCCTGTGTCTTGACCACAAACTCCGAATATTCAATATCGTTAAGCGCACCGGCCCGGTTGGCGAGTTGAACGGCCGTCTGAAACGCCATATACCGGGCACCGGCGAGCGGGGTTTCCCACTGCTGCGCATCGGCATTAAATCCTTCAATCAAAAAAGGTTTACTACCGACCCGCCAACTACCGGGAAAAGCAGCTACCGCCGCATCACCAGACACCGCTGAGACCATGGGATCTAAATTAATAACAGCCACTGCATCAATCAAATCATCAATCGCGGGTCTGCGCGGCGCGGCCAATGCCTTATTCAAATTACCAAAACCCGTATCGTCGAACACGGGTTCGGTGTGGGCGGGTGAGCCTTCAGGCTCAGGCGTTTCCTCCTGGGCTTGGCGCGGGGCATTGGCGCGAGCCGTCCAAAGGCTTTGCAAAAGCAACGCCAGCAAAACCAAAGCGCCCAGCACTACCAGGCCGATTTGGAAATCGCTCATGCCGCCTCCACCAGCCCCACGGCCGCTTCCATGTCTACCGCCACGATGCGGGACACGCCTTGCTCCTGCATGGTCACACCAATCAGTTGCTCGGCCATTTCCATGGCGATTTTGTTGTGGCTAATGAACAAGAACTGCGTGCCTGCGCTCATGCGCTGCACCAAGCGGGTGTAGCGCTCGGTATTGGCATCATCAAGCGGCGCGTCCACCTCGTCCAGCAAGCAAAAAGGCGCCGGATTGAGCTGGAAGATGGCAAACACCAGTGCAATCGCTGTCAGCGCTTTTTCGCCGCCCGAGAGCAAATGGATAGTCTGGTTTTTCTTTCCCGGTGGCTGCGCAATCACTTGCACACCCGAGTCCAAAATTTCATCGCCGGTGATCACCAGTCGCGCATTGCCGCCGCCAAACAGGACCGGAAACATTTCGCCGAAATGCCGGTTCACTTCATTAAAGGTTTCGGCCAGCAGTTCACGGGTTTCGGCGTCAATCTTACGGATCGCGTCTTCCAGGGTGCTCATGGCCTCGTTCAAATCCAGGCTTTGGGCATCTAAAAATTCTTTACGCTCACGACTACTAGTGAGTTCATCCAATGCGGCCAAGTTGACGGCTCCCAGGGCCGCAATCTCGCGGTGCAGGCGGTCTATCTCCGCTTGAAGGGCCGATAGCTTGATGCTGTTACCTTCCAGGCTTTGGGCCAGGGCGTCCAAATCGGCCTGCGCTTCAAACAGCTGATTTTCGTATTGCTCAAACCCAAGACGCGCGGCCTGTTCTTTCAATTGCAAATCGGTAATTCGCTGACGCATGGGGTCCAGTTCGCGCTCCAACTGCAAACGGCGCTCCTCATGGCTGCGCAAGGTGGCGGTCAAATCCTCGTAAGCGCTGCGTTTGGCTGCCAGTGCCTGTTCACGCTCGGATTTCAGCGCCAACACAGTTTGTAAACCGGCCTGCGCTGCAGCGTCCGATAGATCCTGCAATTCGCCCTGCCCGCGCGCCACTTCCTCAGCCACTGCAACCGTCTGCGCGTCAGCGGTTTGCAGTGAGCGCTCTATCTCTTGCTCCCGCGCCTGCAAGCTGCGCTGGTTAAACATCTGCTCTTGCACCTGGCGCTCCAGACTGCGCAACTGTTCGCGGCTTTGGTCTAGCTGCGCTTGCGCTGCCATGGCGCGCTCTTCTAGCTCTGCGTGTTTCTCCTGGCTTTCGCCGAGTTGCAGGTCCAGGGTTTCAAATCGGGTTTCGGCTTCTTGCGAGCGCGCCGCCAGGTCTTCCAGCATGGCATCGACTTCGGCCGCATCGGCCTCAATTTCGTTGCTGCGCTGGCGCGTTTGCTCGGCCAATTGGCTAAGACGCAAAACCTCCACTTGCAAGCTATGGCTATGGGTCTGGCTTTCCTGCGCCTGGCGCCGCACGTCCACCAGCTGGGCGGCGCATTGCGCATACGCGCTTTCGGCCCGGTTGAGCGCGCTGCGCGAAGCCTCGGCCATCATGGCCTGGGCACGTACGTCTTTTTCCAGATTTTGAATTTCTTGTGCCCGTGCCAGCAAGCCCGCTTGCTCGGCGTCGGCCGCATAAAAACTGACGCTGTGTGCGCCCACCGCGTGGCCTTGGGGCACGAACAGGGTTTCGCCCACTTGCAACTTCTCGCGCTGTGCAAAGGCCTCGTCCATGTTGGAGGCGACGAAGCAGCCACGCAACCATTCCGCCAGCACCGCGGCCAAGCCGGCGTCATGCACTTGCACTTTGTCGGCCAGCACGGCCAAGGTGCTGGCAGTACCGCTGCGTCCCGCCGCCGGGCGCGTGAAGAAAGACAATTTAACGGGTGGCAGGTCCTGAATAAAGGCCTGCACCATCTCCAGCTTGGAGACTTCCAGCGCGCCCAAGCGATCGCGTAAAGCGGCCTCAACGGCGTTTTCCCAACCGGCCTGAACTTGGATCCGGGTCCACAAACCCTGCAAGTCCACCAGGCCATGCTTGCTGAGCCAAGGCTTGAGCTTTTCATCGGTGCGCAAGCGCTCCTGCAAGGCCTTGAGCGCTTCCAGCCTTGCGGATACATCGGCATAGCGCGCCGCATCGGTATTGACTTGCTGCTGCTGGGCGCGACGCGTCTCGTCCAATTCGGGCGCACTTTCTTGCAAGCTTTGCAATCGTTCCAAGGACTCTTGCGCTACTGCGCGGGCTAGCTCCCACTGGGCTTGCAAATCCTGCAAGCGCGCTTCGTCGGTTTGCGTCAGGGCATTGCGATCGGCATTTAATCGCTCGCGCCGGCCACTGAGCTGGCGGCTTTGGTCCTGAATATTGCGTTGCTCCGAGGCCAGTACGCTCAAAGACTGCTGCACTTGGGCCACCGCATCGCGCTGCGCTACGGCTGCGGCCTGGGCACTTTGCAAAGCCGTTTCCAGTGCAGGCACATGTTGGGCTTGCTCCTGGGTTTGGGCGTCGAGCAACTCTGCCTGCTCAGCGCCGGTTTCACGCGAAACCAGCAATTGCTCCTGGTCAATCAGCGCCTGCGCGCGGCGCTCAGCCCACTGGGTGCTTTGGGCTTGCAGCATCAGAAGGCGTTGTTCCACGCGCTGACGGCTTTCCACCACGTAGCGAATTTCTGCCTCCAGGCGGCCCACCTCGGCACTGGCTTCATAGAGCAAGCCCTGGCTTTGGTTCACTTCGTCGGCTGCGGCGTAATGCGCCTGGCGCACTTGCTCCAGTTCGGCCTCGATATGGCGCACATCGGCCATGCGCGACTCCAGCGCGTTGACCGCCGCTTGCGCATCGCGCTGCACCTTGGTCTGCTCGGCTTGCGCTTCGGCGCGTCGCAAATACCAAATCTGATGTTGCTTGTGCGTGACATCGGTTTGCATGGTCTGGTACTTTTGCGCCACTTCGGCCTGCCGCTCTAGTTTTTCCAAACTGCTATTGAGCTCGCGCAGAATGTCTTCGACCCGGGTCAAATTGGTGCGGGTATCCGCAAGGCGGTTTTCTGTTTCCCGGCGCCGCTCTTTGTATTTAGACACGCCAGCCGCTTCTTCCAGAAACAGGCGCAGCTCTTCGGGCTTGGATTCGATGATGCGGCTGATCGTGCCTTGGCCGATGATGGCGTAGGCGCGCGGGCCCAAGCCGGTGCCCAAAAACACGTCCTGCACGTCGCGGCGGCGCACCGCTTGGTTGTTAATGAAATAACTGGAGGTGCCGTCCCGCGTTAAGACCCGGCGCACGGCTATCTCCGTGAATTGGCCCCATTGGCCACCGGCGCGGTGGTCGGAATTGTCAAAGACCAACTCAACACTGGCCCGACTGGCCGCCTTGCGCGTCGTAGTGCCGTTAAAGATCACATCCTGCATGGACTCGCCGCGCAACTCGCTGGCACGGCTCTCGCCCAAGACCCAGCGCACCGCGTCCATGATGTTGGACTTTCCGCAGCCGTTGGGGCCCACCACCCCGACCAGCTGACCCGGTAGCAGGAAGTTAGTAGGCTCGACGAAGGATTTAAAACCCGACAGCTTGATGGAGTTGAGGCGCACGGATAGGGGCTTATAAGGGCTAAGTGATTGATTTTATTGACATAAGCCAGCCGCAGCGACGCGGAACAGGGGCTTAATGATACCGCGCAAGCAAGCAGCGCTACCCGACCGGACAGTGCGCCCGCAACACGCGCTGCTGGCTCAGCGCTTGTGCTGGAGGTAGGCCCGCGCCTCCGCCTGTAATTGATGCAAGGTCGGCAATAAAGCCCGAGCTTCATCGCGCAATAAAGGGCTGTCATGGAGGCGGATTTTTTTCTCCACGCCAGCCAACTGGGCATTGAAAGCCGCGTGACAAAACACCGGAAGAAATCCTTTGAGGGAGTGCAATACACCGGCTGCCGCAAGTAAATCGCCTTGCGCAAGAAGTTGTTCGAGGTTCGCAATATCTTTTTCCAGCGATTGCGCCAACGCGCCGAGCAAGTCGCAAACCGCTTGGGTATCGCCCAAAAACTCCAAGGCACCCTGCGGGTTAAGTACCTGAAAACAACCGGTGTCACCCACGCTCACTTGCATCTAAAAAAACCTTAAGTCAAGATCGGGCGAAAGCATTGAGGCGACCGCCCACAACAGAGTCCAACACCCCTATTGAACGATAATACACGGCTATGAATGTGCATTTGTCGCTCCTGCATGCCTACCCGTTTGAGCGGCTACGCCAACTTTTTGGCGACGTGACGCCCGATGTCAATTTCAGTGCCATCAGCCTTGGCATCGGCGAGCCGCGTCACCCGACACCGGATTTGATTAAACAAGCCTACTGCCAGGCTATCGAGGATGGCGCAGGACTTGCGGCCTATCCCGCCACGGCAGGCGATATAGCGCTGCGCCAAGCGATAGCACAGTGGATGCACAAGCGCTATGGATTGACGGTGCGAGCCTCGGACCAAATTTTGCCTGTCAATGGATCGCGCGAGGCGCTGTTTGCGTTCGCCCAAACCATGGTGCAGTCCGAACCAGAACGAGCCAAACCGCTGGTGGTGTGCCCCAATCCGTTTTATCAAATCTACGAAGGCGCAGCCTTTTTGGCTGGCGCCGAGCCGTATTACGTCGCTTCGGTACCGGAGCGCAATTTCGCGCAAGACTGGGCCTCGGTACCCGCCGAAGTCTGGGCACGAACCCAGTTGCTGTTTGTGTGCAGCCCCGGCAACCCGGCAGGTGCGGTGATGCCACTGCAAGAATGGAAAACATTGTTTGAACTGAGCGACCGTTACGGCTTTGTGATTGCATCAGACGAGTGCTACAGCGAAATCTATTTCCGTGACACTCCGCCGTTGGGGGGCCTGGAAGCGGCGGTACAACTGGGCCGCAGCGGTTTCAAAAATTTGGTGGCTTTCACCAGCCTGTCCAAGCGCAGCAATGTGCCGGGCATGCGCAGCGGTTTTTGCGCGGGGGACGCAGCGCTGATGGCCCAGTTTCTGCGCTACCGCACTTATCACGGGAGCGCCATGAGCCCCGTCGTGCAAAGCGCCAGCATCGCGGCTTGGAATGATGAAGCCCACGTGCAGGAAAACCGCGCTCTGTACCGAGAAAAATTCCACGCGGTAACGCCGGTGCTGGCCGAGGTGCTGGAGGTGCGACTGCCCGATGCTGGTTTTTACCTCTGGGCTAAGGTCCCGGGCAGCGACGAGGATTTCGCCCGTGCGCTCTACGCTGCCTACAATGTGACGGTTTTGCCGGGTAGTTACCTGGCGCGCAATGCGCAAGGCCACAACCCCGGTGCGGGCTACATCCGCATGGCGCTGGTCGCGCAAACCGCCGAATGCCTGGAAGCGGCGCACCGTATTGCAGCCTTTGTGCGCGGCACACAAGAAGCCCAACACTGATTACCCATTGCTCTGAACTGAAAGCCTTTTTATGACACAACAACTTCAAACCATTTTGGATGCCGCATGGGAAGACCGTGCCAACATCTCTTCCACCTCCGCGCCACAAGAAGTGCGCGATGCGGTGGAACACGTGATCAGCCAACTCAATAACGGCAGCCTGCGCGTCGCCACCCGCCAAAGCGTGGGTCAATGGACTACCCACCAGTGGATCAAGAAAGCAGTACTGCTGAGCTTTCGCTTGAAGGACAACAGCGTTATCAAAGCGGGGGATTTGGGCTTTTACGACAAAGTGCAAACTAAGTTTGCACACATGGACGAAGCGGGCATGAAAGCCGCTGGCGTGCGCGTGGTGCCACCGGCCGTGGCGCGCCGTGGCAGCTTTATCGGTAAGGGTGCGATTTTGATGCCCTCCTACGTCAACATCGGTGCCTATGTGGACGAAGGCACCATGGTCGATACCTGGGCGACCGTAGGGTCTTGCGCGCAGATCGGCAAAAACGTGCACCTGAGCGGCGGCGTTGGGATCGGTGGCGTGCTCGAGCCTATGCAAGCGGGGCCTACCATCATCGAGGACAACTGCTTTATCGGCGCCCGCTCCGAAGTGGTCGAAGGCGTGATCGTGGAAGAAAACTCGGTCATCTCCATGGGCGTGTATATCGGCCAAAGCACCAAGATTTACGACCGTGCCACGGGCGAAGTGAGCTATGGCCGCATTCCTTCCGGTTCGGTGGTGGTCTCGGGCAACCTGCCCAGCAGCGACGGCAAGTACAGCTTGTATTGCGCCGTCATCGTCAAGCGCGTGGATGCCCAAACCCGCGCCAAAACCTCGCTCAATGAATTGCTGCGTGACTGATACCCATGGCCAGCGCTGAACCCGTAACTTCTGCGGTCCGCGACGGTATGGAGCGTTTGCTGCGCTTACTGGTGCAGAAAAACGGCTCGGATCTGTACCTCAGTGCCAATAGCCTGCCGGTCGTGCGCATTTACGGCTTGTGCGTGCCGGCCAGCAGCAAGGCGCTTGGCCCTTCAGATCCGGAGGAAGTATTGGGCTTGCTGATTGGCACGCAGCGAGCGCAAGCGCTGCGGGCGCCCGATAGTCTGCAATGTGTTGCCACGCTCGCCGGGATCGGACAATTTCGTGTCAGTGCCTTTTTTCAGCGCGGTACGCTCGCGCTCGCATTGCGGCCTATCCCCTTACAAGTGCCGCATTTAGAGGATAGCCGCCTCGCACCTGCGCTGCGCCATGTGGCAATGGCTAAAAGCGGTCTGGTTTTGATAGCAGGCAGCGCAGGCGCCGGCAAAACCAGCACGGCGGCCAGCCTACTGGACTATCGCAACCGGCAAACCTCCGGGCACATCTTGACGCTAGAACAGCCCATCGAATACCAGCTGGAGTCTAAAAAATCTGTCGTCAACCAAGTGGCCATAGGCACGGATACCGCGGACTGGCCAAGCGCTTTTGCAGGCATCGCAAAGCACGCCTGTGACCTGGTATTTATCGGTGAAATCCATAACGCCGCGGGCGCGCAAGCCGCCTTGCAGTGTGCACAGTCAGGCATTCTCTGTGTGGCCATTTTGAATAGCGCAAGCGCGGGGCAAGCGCTCAATCGCTTGGTCCAATTTTTCCCGGCGGCAGATCGCCCGGATGCGCAAAACCAATTGAGTCAATGCGTGAACGCGGTCGTCGTGCAAAAGCTCGCGCGGACCAAACAAGGACCGCGTGCCGCGCTTTGCGAGATTTTGGTTAATGCGCGCGCCAGCGCGGACATGATTGCTCGTGGCGCTTTCGGCGAGCTGGACCGTATGGATATTTCCAGGTATCCGGGGAGCCTGTCGTTTGAAGAAGATGCCGCCCGCCTGCAGTCGCAAGGCCTAGCGTTTGAAAACGACGATGGCCCAACAAGCGGTGGCGCAGTCCTACCGATTTGGGGTGCGTCTCGCTTTGCTGAGACGCATGAGACAGGCATGGGCGTCCCCAGGTTCTCTGACCGGCTCAGCCAGCCGATTACGCTTGCACTCAAATCCTGATGCCTATTACTGACGCGCACGCGACCTTGCGGCTGACCGAGCAATTGCTTAGCATGCCTTCGCCCACGCCATCGGATGGCGCTTGCCAGGCACTTATTGCTGCGCGCCTAGCGCCATTGGGATTTGTATGCGAAACCATCGAGAGCGGTCCTGCCGATTTTCGCGTCACCAATTTATGGGCCAAGCGCAGTGCCGGCCACGCCCATGTCGGTGCGCCCAAGACCCTGGTCTTTGCCGGTCACACCGACGTCGTACCCACCGGCCCGTTGGCACAATGGGACAGCCCGCCCTTTAGCCCCAGCCATCGGGACGGCAAACTCTATGGCCGCGGTGCCAGCGACATGAAAACGTCGCTTGCTGCATTTGTCGTGGCGATAGAAGAGTTTCTTGCGCAACAACCGGACTGCGCCTTGAACATTGCCTTGCTACTGACCAGTGATGAGGAAGGCCCGGCGGTCGATGGCACCGTGGTGGTGTGTGAGATTCTCAAAGCGCGTGGCGAGGTGCTGGACTATTGCATCGTGGGCGAGCCCACTTCGGTGGAGCGCACAGGCGACATGATTAAAAACGGCCGCCGCGGCACCATGAGCGGCAAGCTGACGGTGCATGGCGTACAGGGCCATATCGCCTATCCACAACTGGCTGACAACCCCATCCACCGATTGGCACCAGCGCTGGCCGAATTGGTGGCAGTGCGTTGGGACGAAGGCAATGCATTTTTTCAACCCACAAGCTGGCAGGTAAGCAATATCCATGGCGGCACGGGTGCCAGCAACGTGATCCCCGGCCAGGTAGTCGTGGATTTCAACTTCCGTTTTTGTACCGAGTCCACACCCGAATCTTTGCAGCAGAGAGTGGGCGCTGTGCTCAATCGCCATGGCCTGCAGTATGACGTGGCTTGGACTATTGGCGGTCTACCCTTCCTGACAACGCCCGCCGCCCTGGTGGAAGCCGTGACGCAAGCTATCCACGACGAGACCGGTATTAACACACAGTTGTCGACCACCGGCGGCACCAGTGACGGGCGCTTTATTGCGCAAATCTGCCCACAGGTCATCGAGCTGGGCCCACCCAATGCCACCATCCACAAAATCAATGAGCATGTGGCAGTGGCCGACATCGAGCCGCTCAAGAACATTTACCGCCGGGTACTGGAGCGCCTGCATGCGCTGGCGCTGGCATGACGCTGCGCGAACTGGTCGAACAATCCGCCCGCCAACTCCAAGCCGCCCAGGTCGCTTTCGGCCACGGCACGGACAACGCATTGGACGAAGCCGCATGGCTGGTCTTGTGGCAATTGGGGCTGCCCTTGGACACGCAGATCGACACGCCGCTAGACGGCCTCCAAGCCCCAGCTGCTTTGACGCCAGAGCAACAAAGCGTGTGCGAAGCGCTGATCGCGGAGCGCATTAGTACCCGCAAACCGGCTGCCTACCTGACGCACCAAGCTTGGTTGCAGGGCTACGCTTTTTATGTGGACGAGCGCGTTATCGTGCCGCGCTCGCTGATCGCAGAGTTGCTGGTAGATGGCGGCATCGACTATTTTCTGCATGAAGGCACTCGCCAAGTGCTGGACCTGTGTACCGGCAACGGAAGCTTGGCCATCATTGCGGCCCATGTTTATCCGGACACTGAAGTCTGCGCCAGCGACCTGTCACAGGAGGCGTTGGACGTGGCGGCGATCAATGTCCGACAACACCAGTTGCAAGTGCGCATCCAGTTACTGGCCTCGGACGGCCTGCAATCGCCTGCCCTACAAGCGCAGGGGCCTTATGACCTGATACTGTGCAACCCGCCCTATGTCAATGCCGAGAGCATGGCCACGCTGCCGCCCGAGTTTCGTGCCGAACCCCCGCTCGCGCTCGACGGCAATGCCGATGGCGGAAGCGATGGCATGGACTTTGTGCGCCGCCTGCTGCGCGACGCGCCGCAGCATCTGAATCCCCAAGGCGTGCTTGTGCTGGAAATCGGCCACGAGCGCGCATTTTTTGAATCCGCCTTTCCCGCTTTGCAAGCGGTATGGCTGCCCACCAGTGCGGGCGAAGACCAGGTCTTGCTGCTCACCCGCGAAGCCCTTATTTCATGATCACACTTAAAAACGTCACCTTGCGCCGTAGCGCCAAGGTCTTGCTCGAGCACGCCTCGGTCACCATCAACCCCGGTGAAAAAGTCGGCCTGGTCGGACGCAATGGCGCGGGTAAATCGTCGCTCTTTGCCTTGTTCACCGGCCTCTTGCACGAAGACGCGGGCGAGTACTACATCCCCGCCCAATGGCGCATGGGCCAGGTGGCGCAGGACATGCCTGAAACCAGCCAAAGCGCGACCGAATTTGTCATCGAGGGCGATACGATGTTGTGCGCCGCCCGTGCCGAGGTGCAAGCCGCAGAAGCCGGTGACGATGGCGACCGCATGGCCAACGCCTACATGGCGCTGCACGATGCGGGTGAGCACGATGCACCCTCACGCGCGCAGGCTCTGATTTTGGGTCTTGGATTTAAGACCACGGAGCTGGAGCGTCCGGTGAACAGCTTTTCGGGCGGTTGGCGCATGCGCTTGCAACTGGCGCGCGCGCTGATGTGCCCTTCGGATTTGCTGCTGCTGGACGAGCCCACCAACCATCTGGACTTGGACGCACTGGTGTGGCTGGAAGCCTGGCTCAAGCGTTATGAAGGCACCATGCTGGTGATCAGCCACGACCGCGAATTTTTGGACGCGGTGACCAATGTCACCCTGCATATCGACGGGGGCAAGCTGATGCGCTACGGCGGTAACTACAGCAAGTTTGAAGACATGCGCGCCGAGCAAATGGAATTGCAGCAAAACACCTACGCCAAGCAGCAAGAAAAAATCGCGCACTTGCAAAAATTTATCGCCCGCTTCAAGGCCAAAGCCAGCAAAGCCAAGCAGGCCCAAAGCCGCGTCAAAGCGCTGGACCGCATGGAAAAAATTGCGCCGCTGCTGGCCGAGGCGGAGTTCAGCTTCGAGTTCAAAGAGCCGGCCAATTTGCCCAACCCCATGCTCTCGCTCTCGGGCGTCAGCTTTGGTTATCCCGCGCCCGACGACGCTGCGCCGGGCACCGAGCCCACCATCATCGTGCGCAACGTCAGCCGCTCGGTGCTGGCCGGGCAGCGTATCGGTATCTTGGGCGCCAATGGCCAGGGCAAATCTACGTTGGTCAAAACCGTGGCGCGGGACCTGGCACCCATAGGCGGCGAAGTAACCGAAGGCAAGGGCCTGAACATCGGCTACTTTGCGCAGCAGGAACTGGACGTGCTGCGCCCCCATGACACGCCGCTCGAACACATGATCCGCCTGGTCAAAGACCTGACGGCCCAATCCAAACTGGCCGGTCAGGCCACCCGCGAGCAAGACTTGCGCAGCTTTTTGGGCACGTTTAATTTCAGTGGCGACATGGTCAAACAAGCCGTGGGCAGCATGAGTGGCGGCGAAAAAGCCCGCCTGGTGCTGTGCATGATCGTCTGGCAGCGCCCTAACCTTTTGCTGCTGGACGAACCCACCAACCACCTGGACTTGGCTACCCGCGAGGCCCTGGGCATGGCGATCAACGAGTTTGAAGGCACCGTCATGCTGGTGAGCCATGACCGGGCCCTGCTGCGCTCGGTGTGCGATGAGTTTTGGATGGTCTCGCACGGCGGCGTCGCGCCATTTGACGGCGATTTGGACGACTACCAGCGCTATTTGCTCGACGAAGCCAAGCGCGCCCGCGAAGCCGTGCGCCAAGAGCAAGTGCAGGCCAACAAAGCCCTGGCCGCTGCCAAAGCCGCGCCCATTGCCAAGCCGCTACCGGCGGCGACCGCTGAAAAACGCAAATGGGAAAAAGAGATTGCCAGGTTAGATGCCCGCATGCAGGCTCTGAGCACCGAAGGCAGCCAGCTGGAAAGCCAAATCAACGCCAACCCTACACCGCAGGAGATTGCCTCGCTGGGCAAGCGCCTCAAGGCCATCAACGAGGAACTGCAAACCTTGGAAGACCATTGGCTGGGCGCTACCACAGCCCTGGAAGCGGCATCGGACCCGAGCTAGACCGGCTAGTGCCCGCTCTTTTTCTCTACCTTTTTTTCTTCTTTCTTGGCCGTGGCCGCTTTTTGCGCCTCGGTCATGACCAGCAGAGTTTTGCAGACTTTCTTGGCCGGCGCCTTGAGCGAGGCCTCGGTGGTCTCACAGACACGCTCGGTTTTGTAGGCCCACGCCGGCATAGCCGCAATGAAGACCATGGCTAGCACCAGAGTCAACGGGCGCGAGCTTACGCAAATTAATTTGAAATCAGACATCGTGCGTTAGGAAGGCAAATTGCAAAACAGTACGAATTTGACAGAAAGCTGAGTTTATTCTAGTGAAAATACCAAATTCAAGGAAATCAAACAATTTCATTAAGGACATCTTGTCCGCTGGGCGGCACGCAAACCGCCGGTCCAAATTGGTTTTTGATTGGCGTTGCGGCCACAGAACGACACCACACGAGGTACGTGGCTCGTAGGGCATCGGGACTGGACCCTCATGTTTGCGCGCACATTTCCCTTGGATGCCTCCATGAATAATTAACTTATTTAATATGTTTTTCACGCCCTTTATCAGCTGGGGCTATGGGCTAGGCGTCTCAACTCACCCTAGAATGAAATCAACACATCAAAAAGCACCAAGGAGACCCCTCATGACCAGCACCACCAAGCTCATCCTCGACCACATCTACCAGCACGAAAAGGAACGCGCGCAGCAGGTGTACCTGACACAACCCCTGGGTGCGGGGCGTGTAGTGGACTACACCTGGGCCCAGACCATGGACCAGGCCCGGCGCATGGCCACCCATTTGCAGTCCATGGGCTTTGCGCCCGCCGCACGCATCGCGATCCTGTCTAAAAACTGCGCACACTTTTTCATGACGGAGCTGGCCATTTGGATGGCCGGCTACACCACGGTAGCGATCTTCCCCACCGAAAGTGCGCAAACCATCCGTTTTGTGCTCGAGCACAGCGAGGCTAGTCTGCTGTTTGTGGGCAAACTAGACACCTGGCCAGACCAAGAACCCGGAGTACCGACAGGGATACCACGCATCGCCTTCCCCCTGGCGCCCGCCACCTCGTATGAAACGTGGGATGCCATCACGGCACGCAGCGCGCCCATGGCTGGCCAACCGCAGCGGGCGGGCACCGATCTGGCCATGCTGATTTACACCTCGGGCTCCACCGGCCAGCCTAAAGGCGTGATGCACAGCTTCGAGCGCATCACCAAGGCAACCGAACTTGCCGTGCAGCAAAGCATGGCGCAGGACCCAGGAAATAACCAAATCCACCGCGTGCTCTCGTATTTACCGCTGGCACATGTGTTTGAGCGCGCAGTGGTGGAATGTGCCAGCTTCGTCAGCGGCGAGTTGCATGTGTTTTTTGCGGAATCGCTAGACACCTTTGCCGCCGACTTGCAGCGCGCACGCCCCACTATTTTTGTGTCCGTGCCACGTTTGTGGCTGAAGTTTCAGCAAGCAGTGTTTGCCAAGATGCCGCAAAAAAAGCTGGACTTGCTGCTGCGCATCCCGATTCTGAACAAAATCATCGCCAAAAAGATTCTGACCAATCTGGGCCTGGACCAAACAATTTCTGCTTTTAGTGGCTCGGCGCCTTTGCCTGCTGACCTGATCCGCTGGTATCGCAGCTTGGGCTTGCAACTGCTTGAAGGCTTGGGCATGACCGAAGACTTTGCTTACTCCCATACGGCCACGCCTCGCTTTAGCGAACCCGGGTATGTGGGCATTGCCAACCCGGGCGTGCAAGCGCGCATCAGCCCCGAAGGGGAAATATTGGTCAAATCGCCCGGCCAACTGGTGGGTTACTACAAGCGCCCAGATCTGGACGCCGAATCGTTTACCGAAGACGGCTTTTTCCGCACCGGCGATTTGGGTTCACTCGCGGCCGATGGCCAGCTCAAAATCACGGGTCGCATGAAAGAGCTGTTCAAGACCAGCAAAGGCAAATACGTCGCCCCCGCTCCCATCGAGAACAGGATAAACAACCATCCGCTGGTAGAAATGTCCCTCGTAGGCGGTGCCAGCCACGAAGCGGCCTTTGCCATGGTGGTGCTGGCCGAAGATATTCGCCCGCGCCAAAAAGACGCGGCAGTGCGCGCTGAGGTAAAAAGCGCGCTGACCACCCTGCTTGCCGAAGTGAATAGCCAAGTGGCAGACTACGAAAAGCTGAAGTTCATCGTCGTGGCCGACCAGCCTTGGCAAATCGAAAACGGCATGCTCACGCCCACTATGAAAATCAAGCGCACCAATATCGAGAAGGCCATCGAACCCCAGCTAGACGCCTGGTACGCTGCCAATCAGCCTGTGCAGTGGGCTTGATGTAAAGACCGCGAAGGACACTCCAGGCCTCCCAAAGCAGGTATCCCGGCGGTGCCCTTCCACCGGGAAAACGCGCCCTGCCCTAAAACCCGATAGCCGCGCCATCCGAGCGCGGGTCGGAGCCGCCGTAGCGCATGCCCGATTGTGGGTCGATCAGGATGCCGTGCGCGTGGCCGGCAAACTCGTTCCAGTCGCCCCAACGGTTGAGCAAGTGGCCGCGCCGGTCTAGCTCGGCAATGGTCTCGGCAGGAAAGCGCGCCTCGATATGCAGCGTGTCGCGCGACTCCAGCAGGCCAAAGCGACCCGACAGCCAACGCGGCGCCTCCAGGGCTTCCTGGATGTCGCAGCCGTAGTCAATCAGGTTGATATAGGTTTGTAAATGGATTTGCGGCTGCCCGTCGGCGCCCATGCAGCCGACCACGCCCCAGAGCTTGTCGTCTTTGAAGGCGATGGACGCAATCAGCGTATGCAGCGGCGTCTTGCCCGGTTCCAGGTGGTTGGGGTGGGTCGGGTCCAGGTTGAAATAGGCGCTGCGGTTTTGCAGCACCACGCCGGTATTACCCGCCACCACGCCCGAGCCGAACACGCCGTACAGGCTGTGAATCAGCGCCACGGCATTGCCTTCGGCGTCCACCGTGGCAATAAACACGGTATCGCCGCTCAGGCTGCCGTAGGACGGCACTTTGTCCCAGGGCAAGGCGCGCGCCGGGTCCATCAGGCTGCGGCGCTCGTCGGCGTAGGCTTTGGAGATCAGGCGCTCCATCGGCACGTCCGCAAAAGCCGGGTCGGCCAGGTGGCGGTCGCGGTCGTGGTAGGCGATTTGCTTGGACTGCACCAGCAAATGCACATGGTCTGCGCCCAGGTGCGGGCGCTTGTGCAGCTCCAGCGGCTCCAGCAAATTGAGCATTTCCAGCACGGTAAACCCCTGGGTGGGCGCGGGCGTTTCAAAAATTTTGACGCCCCGATAGGTGCCGCTGATGGGTTCGCCCCAGCGCGCGGTTTGCGCGGCGAGGTCGGCCTCGGTAAACAAGCCGCCTTTTTCCTTAGAGAAACGGGCTAGTTCGCGCCCTACTTCGCCTTCGTAAAAACCGGCGCGGCCACGGTCGGCAATGGCTTGCAACGTCTTAGCCAGGCCGGGGTTGCGCAAAAGCGCGCCGGGGCGCGGAGTTTTGCCATCGGGCATAAAGATGGCCATGGTCTCGGGGTGCGGCGCCAAGTCTTTGGCGGTGGCGTCGATAAAGCCGGACAAGCGGGCCGTGACCGGAAAGCCGTCGCGCGCATAGCCAATGGCGCTTTGCAGGTTGCGCGCCAGGGGCAGCTTGCCGTAGGCGGCATGCGCCTCGGCCCAGCTGGCCACGGCGCCGGGTGTGGTGGTGGTGGCAGGCAGGATGCCGCGAAACGGGATTTCGCTATGCCCTTGGCTTTTGTACCAGTCCACCGTCGCGCTGGCTGCGGCGCGACCGCCGCCGTCCAGGTAGCGCACGGCCTTGGTTTTGGCGTCGTAAATCAGCCAAAACGCATCGCCGCCCACACCCGTCATGTGCGGGTAGAGCACCGCCAAAGCGGCGGTGGTGGCGATAGCCGCATCGACCGCCGAGCCACCAGCGCGAAGCACGTCCGCGCCTGCTGCGGAAGCCAAAGAATGCGGGCAGGTGACCATGCAGGAAGGGCCCATGGTGACGGGGCGGCCGGTATTGATTTTCATAAGAGGTTGGGGAAGTGAATTGTTGAGTTGTCGTTGGTCACCCGATGGCTCAGCACAAGGCCGGATGCCGGGGTGGCGATTATCAGGGTTAACCAAGAAGGCGGCCCTGCCCCAAACCACCTCCACCCGCTCCAACCCATGAAAGTGGTAAACATCCTTCACCACCGGCCGCTGCGCCAGACGCAGCCCCGGCAGTCGGGCAAACAGAATCGGCAAAGCCACCTGTAGCTCAAGGCGTGCCAGCGGGGCGCCTATGCAAAAGTGGATGCCCGCACCAAAGGACAGGTTGGCGCCTTGGTCGCGCTGCGGCCAAAAGCGCAGGGGCTCGGTAAATTGCAGCGGGTCTAGGTTGGCGGCGGCCAGGATGAGACCGATGCTTTGGCCTTTCTTGATGTGCACGCCCTCGGCCATTTGCACGTCCTCCAGCGCGTAACGCGAAAAAATATGCACCGGGGCGCAGATGCGCAAGCACTCTTCCACCGTGGCCTGGGTGGCGGCGTCGTCGGCAAACAATATGGCCGGGTCCAGCCCGCTGTCCAGGATGGTGGTAACCGCGTTGCCGATCTGGTGCACCGTGGCTTCGTGGCCAGCGTTGAGCAGCACGATGATGGTGGAGACCAGTTCCTCATCCGTCATGGGCGGGCCGGCGCGGTCGCTGCTGATCATGCTGCTGATCAGGTCGTCTTGCGGCTGGCTACGCCGCTGCGCGATCAGGCCGCGCACATAGTCGGCAAATTCGCCCGCTGCTTGGTTGGCCGCCAGTTCGTCGGCATGGGTGCGGCCGAACATATACATGTGCACATAGTCGTGCGACCAGCGCAGGAGCTGCGGGCCCATCGCCTCGGGTACGCCCAGCAGGCGGGCGATGATGGTGACGGGGATGATGTCGGCAAAGTCGCCAAGCAATTCGGCATGGCCTTGGGCCGCAAAGCCGTCGATCAGCGTATGCGCCAGCGTGGCGATTTGCGGGCGAAAGCGCGCGATCTGCCCGGACACAAAAGCGCGGTTGACCATGGTGCGCAAGCGCGTGTGCTCGGGCGGCTCTAGCGACAGCAGCGACCATTGCTCGGCCTGGTCAAAGTCGCGCAGATGCGGCGCGGGCTCGGGCAGGCCCAGTTCTTGGCGCGTGGCCACATGCAGTATTTGCCGCCCAAAGCGCTTATCGCGCAAGAGGCTATTGACCTGCGCGTAGCCGCAGCAAAACCACTGCGCTTGTTCCTCCCAATAAAACAGTGGGCATTGCGCGTGCAAGGCGGCGTAGGCGGCATTGGGATTGCGATAAAAAGCGGGGTCGCGCGCGTTGAGCGATACGCGGCGGGTGGCGGGGTTTATGTGCAGGTACGTAGGGTGCATGAACAAATTTGGCAGGGGCTGCGAAACGGTTTCATCAAGTGCTCCAGCGATCAATGGGTGACTGATTCAAAAGCAAACCTGGATTGCTTCGCTTCGCTCGCAATGAACGAATTGGACCTTCTACTGAACTTGCTTCACTGGATGGGCGTGGCGCGCAGCGCAGCCCAGCTCAGATCAGCGCAACCATTAAAAATGAATCACCGTGCGGATGGACTTGCCTTCGTGCATCAAATCAAAAGCCTCATTTATCCGCTCCAGCGGCATGGTGTGGGTCACGAAGGGGTCTAGCGCGATCTCGCCGCGCATGGCTTGCTCGACCATGCCGGGCAATTGGGTGCGGCCCTTGACGCCACCAAAAGCACTACCGCGCCAGACGCGGCCCGTAACGAGCTGAAACGGGCGGGTGCTGATTTCTTGCCCCGCTCCGGCCACGCCGATGATGATGCTTTCGCCCCAGCCTTTGTGGCAGCACTCCAGCGCCGCGCGCATCACTTGCACATTGCCAATGCACTCAAAGCTGAAATCGACACCGCCATCGGTCATGCCGACGATGACCTCTTGTATGGGCTTGTCAAAGTCGCGCGGGTTGATGCAATCGGTGGCGCCCATGGTGCGGGCCAGATCGAATTTGCCGGGGTTGGTGTCTATGCCGATGATGCGCCCTGCCCCAGCCATGCGCGCGCCTTGCACTACTGCCAGACCGATGCCGCCCAACCCAAACACCGCCACCGTATCGCCCGCCTTGACTTTGGCCGTGTTGCTGACCGCGCCCAAGCCGGTGGTGACGCCGCAGCCCAGCAGGCAAACTTTTTGCGGATCGGCAGCGGGGTTGATTTTGGCGAGGGACACTTCGGCCACCACGGTGTATTCGCTAAAGGTGCTGGTGCCCATGTAATGAAACAGCGGCTGGCCCTGGTAGCTCAGGCGCGAGGTGCCGTCAGGCATCAGGCCCCGCCCCTGCGTGGCGCGCACCGCTTGGCACAAATTGGTTTTGCCCGATAAGCAAAATTTGCACATGCGGCATTCGGCGGTGTAGAGCGGAATCACATGGTCGCCCGGCGCGACGCTGGTGACGCCCTCGCCCACTTCCACCACGATGCCCGCACCCTCATGGCCCAGCACCGCCGGAAACAAACCCTCGGGGTCATCGCCGGACAAGGTGTAGGCGTCGGTATGGCACACGCCGGTGTGGCTGATGCGCACCAGCACCTCGCCCGCACGCGGTGGCGCGACATCGATCTCTACTACTTGCAAAGGCTGATTCGCCCCAAAGGCCACTGCGGCGCGTGATTTCATACCGGTCTCCTAAGTTGAGGCGGAATATAGCCGCAAGCGCAGCATGAGATAGCAACATGATTGGCAGCTGTGAATTAGTGAAAAATTGCTCTGCTGCTATTTGCTAATTGCATTACCAGGTCGCCGACTTACAGAACCTACTGAGCCATCGCGACGTGGCCACCGGGGTGAGGCGCATAATGGTTCGATACTTTCCGGCGAACCCTAGCTGGACCTTGAAAGCCTGCCCGCGCCCATGATTGCCCTGCTCGAATCCCGCACCGCCGGTCTCTATGGCAAAGCCAGCTGGCTGCCCAATATCGTGGCGGGCGTGGTGGTGGGGGTGGTGGCGCTGCCCCTGGCCATGGCCTTTTCGATTGCATCGGGAGCGCGGCCCGAGCAAGGCATTTACACCGCCATCGTGGCAGGCATTTTGGTCAGCGTGCTGGGTGGCAGCCGCGTCCAGATTGCCGGGCCGACTGGTGCTTTTATTGCCATCTTGAGCGGTATCACCGCCACCCATGGCATCGTTGGTTTACAAATTGCCACGCTCATGGCTGGGGTGATGCTCACGCTGATGGGCCTGCTGCGCTTAGGCGGAGTCATCAAGTTCATCCCCGCGCCGGTGATTGCCGGGTTTACCACCGGCATTGGCGTGATTATTTTTGTGGGGCAGTGGAAGTATTTTTTCGGGCTACCTGCCACACAAGGCATTCACTTTCACGAAAAGTTGATGGCCCTGGTGCAGGTATTACCGCAGTGGCACCCGGCCACGCTGGGCTTGTCGCTGCTAAGCCTGGCGCTGGTGCTGTATGCGCCCCAACTGCCGCGCATGCAGCGCGTGCCCGGGCCGCTGGTGGCCATGGTGGTGGCCACGGTGCTGCAAGCCGTGTTTCAGTGGGATGGCGTGGCCACGATAGGCAGCGCTTTTGGCGGTATCCCGCAGGGTTTGCCTAGTTTGCAATGGCCCGACCTTACTTGGGCGGGCATGATCCCGTTGGTAGTGCCTGCGGTATCCATCGCCTTGTTGGGAGCGATTGAATCCTTGCTGTCGGCCGTGGTAGCCGACGGCATGGCCGGGCTGACGCACGACTCCAACCAAGAGCTGATCGGCCAGGGCATCGCCAACATCGTCGCGCCCCTGTTTGGCGGCTTTGCCGCCACCGGCGCCATCGCCCGCACCGCAACGAATATCCGCAACGGCGGTACCAACCCGGTGGCCGGTATTACCCACAGCCTGACGCTTGTGGTTACCCTGCTTTTTTTGGCACCGCTAGCCGGACAAATTCCCTTGGGGGCGTTAGCGGCTATCTTGTTTGTGGTGGCCTACAACATGAGCGATTTAAAACACTTTTTTCACATCGCCCGTGGCCCCTCACGCACGGAGGTGCTGGTGCTACTGGTGACTTTTGCGCTGACGGTGTTGGTGGACTTGGTGGCCGCCGTGTTGGTCGGCGTGGTGCTGGCGGTGGTGTTCAAGCGGTGGGCCAAGGGTTGAGCGGGGCTTAAGGCATCTATCGCTGCGTGAAAGTGTGATTGAAACTCTGCCACTGACTCGCCATGAAACGCGATGAAACGCGATGAAACGCGATGAAACGCGATGATGTCATCAATATCCAGCACGCGCCCGACGATGACCTGATCTCAGTTTGTTCTACCCCAGACAGGCACTTATAATATGTAATTACTTTCGTAACCACATAGAAAGAAGCATCATGGATGAAACCAACACAGCATCGCACTACGAAGGCAGCATCGTGCGGGTTGGCAACTCGCGGGGCATGCGCCTGCCCGCCCGGTTTTTTCAGGCGCACCCCGAGTTTGCGGGCAAAGTCCAACTGACGGTGGTGGCCGACGGCGCGGTCCTAATGTCGGCCAAACCCATATCCGAACCCGTTGACGCCGAGGAAGACCCGGTACTGACCAGCTTTCTGGGTTTTTTGGAAAAGCAAATGGGCGCGCGCCCCGAAGACATCGTGGCCGCAGACGCCGCGCAATTGCGGCGCATTGCCAAGCTGGTCAAAGGCGTAGCCACCGAGTAAACCCATGCCAACCCTAGCCAAAGGCTGGCGCCTGTACTACTTTCGCATATTCCAAGCCGCCCTGGATGAACTCGAGGCCACGGTGACCCAACTTGCCCGCGAAAAGCCCAATACCTACAAAACACACCCCAAAACCAAGCTGCTGGCCTCGGTGTACAAAGCCATCACCGACACGGTGCCCAGCAACCCCGACGCCCCCGAGTTCCGCTTGGGCAAAACCCTAGGCGCCCACAATACCCACTGGCGCCGGGTAAAAAAAGGGTTGCCCGAGCGCTACCGTCTGTTCTTTCGCTTTGCATCCAGCCCCACAAAAGTCATCGTCTACGTTTGGTTCAACGACGAAGACAGCTTGCGCAAGGCAGGCGCCAAGACCGATGTGTACGAAACCTTCCAAAGCATGCTGGCACGCGGTGTGGTGCCGGGCGGGATAGGGGAATTATTGGCGGGAGCGGCTGAGCGGTAAGCAATCCGCTCAAGCCACCTTCAAGCGCGCCCCCGCCAGCCCCGTCTCCAGCAGCAGCCGCTCTGGCGCGCTAAAGCACAGAAAGCGTTTGTTGGTGGCGCGGCCTATGGCGCACAGGTTCAGGCGCTGGGCGACCTGGTGGCCCATTTGGGTGATGCCGCTGCGCGAGATCACCACCGGCACGCCCATTTGCGCGGACTTGATGATCATCTCGCTGGTCAGGCGACCGGTGGTGTAGAACACTTTGTCATGCGCGCTCATACCGGTGCGCTCGCCCAGGCCGGTGCTTTCGTTAGGCTGCATAGACATCCAACCGGCAATCGCATCTAGTGCATTGTGGCGGCCCACATCTTCCACAAACATCAGCATGCGCTCGCCCTGAAACAGCGCACATCCATGTACCGAGCCTGCGGTTTTATAAACGCTGTCGTTCAAGCGGATGGTGTTCACGATGCCATAGAGCTGGCTTTGGGTGATGGTGGCCACAGGCAGTTGGATACTGTCGATATCTGCCATCAGATCGCCAAACACACTGCCCTGCCCGCAGCCGGTGGTAACTACGCGCTTGGCAGTCTTTTTCTCTAGATTGGCAATGCCTTTATAGGTCTTGACCGCCGCAGCGCCCACTTCCCAATCGACCGTGATGGACTCCACTTCCTGCGCTGATGCGACCAGGCGCTGATTCAGCAAATAGCCCATCACCAACCACTCGGGCTGCGCGCCCAGGGTCATGAGCGTTACGATTTCGCGCTTGTCTACATACACCGTCAGTGCCCGCTCGGCGGGAATTTGCAGGCTTTGCGTTTCGCCATATTCGTTCAGTACTTCAATAGAACGCGTCACCGCCACCTGGGCGCGACTCAGGCGGGGTAGTCTCGGCGCGGCGGGTATGCGGGGCAAAGTCTGCATGGTCAGGCAGACGCCTCTGCCACCGGGTCATTCACACCAAAGCCCGCGTTCTCGCGCGTGGTGCCGCCTTTGCTCACGGCCACTGCGCAGTACTTGAACTCGGGGATTTTGCCCACTGGGTCTAGCGCGGAATTAGTCAACTCATTGGCTGCCGCTTCGTAATAGGCAAAAGGCACGAATACGGCGCCTTGCGGCGTGCCGTCGTCGCGGCGCACATGCAGCGCCACTTCGCCCCGACGCGAGGCAATGGTGATGATGTCGCCCGCGTCCATGCCCAGCACCTTCAGGTCCGCGCCACACATGGAGGCAGTGGCCATGGGCTCAATGGCATCGAGCACCTTAGCCCTTCGCGTCATGCTGCCGGTGTGCCAATGTTCCAGTTGGCGACCCGTGATCAGCACAAAGGGGTAAGCCGCATCGGGCCGCTCGTTGGCGGGGATGATGTCGGCAGGCACCAGTTTCACGCGGCCACTGGCGGTGGGGAAGTTGTCGATAAACACGGTGGGCGAGCCCGGCGCGTCTTCGCTCAGGCACGGATAGGTCACGCTGGATTCGCGCTGCAAACGCTCCCAGGTAATCCCCGAAATAGCAGCGTGCATGGCGCGGCGCATTTCGTCATAAACGGCGGCCACGCCATCGTGCGCGCCCTGATAATCCCAGGGCAAACCAATGCGCTTAGCCAGGTCTTGCAATATCCATAAATCAGCGCGGGCCTGACCGGGCGGATCGATGGCTTGTTTGCCCAGTTGCACCATGCGGTCGGTGTTGCTAACGGTGCCGGTTTTTTCGGGCCAGGCGGTGGCGGGCAACACCACGTCGGCCAACCAGGCGGTTTCTGTCATGAAAATATCTTGCACCACCAAATGGTCCAGGCTGGCCAGCGCATGGCGCGCGTGGTTCAGGTCGGGGTCGCTCATGGCGGGGTTTTCGCCCATGATGTACATACCGCGAATCTTGTGCGGATCGCTGTCCTCGGCCAGCGCTTTGCGCATGATCTCGACAACGGTGTAGCCGGGCTTGTCGTCTAGCTTGCTGCCCCAGAAATCTTCAAACCAGGCATGCGCAGCGGCGTTGTCCACGCGCTGGTAGTTGGGGAACATCATGGGGATCAGGCCCGCGTCCGACGCGCCTTGCACATTGTTTTGGCCGCGCAGCGGGTGCAAGCCCGAGCCCGGTTTGCCGATCTGGCCGGTAACGCTGACCAAGGCAATCAAACAGCGCGCGTTATCGGTGCCGTGCACATGCTGGCTAATGCCCATGCCCCACAAAATCATCGCGCCTTTGGCCTTCGCAAAAGCCCGCGCTACTTCGCGCAAGGTTTGCGCCGGTATACCGCAAATGGGCGCCATGGCTTCGGGGCTATAGCCTTTGACGTTATCGCGCAGCGCTTCATAGTTGCTGGTGCGGTTGGCGATAAAGGTTTCGTCAACTAGGCCTTCTTCGATCACGGTGTGGATTAGCGCATTGAGCATGGCCACATCGGTATCTGCCTTGAACTGCAAGGTGCGCCAGGCGTGTTGGCCTATATCGGTAATGCGTGGGTCAGCCAGCACAATTTTGGCGCCACGCTTGGCGGCGTTTTTCATCCAGGTGGCGGCCACCGGATGGTTGGACGTGGGGTTGGAGCCGATGATGAAAATCAGATCCGCATGTTCCACATCGTTGACCTGGTTGCTCACCGCGCCCGAGCCCACACCTTCGAGCAAAGCGGCCACGCTGGACGCATGGCACAAGCGGGTGCAATGGTCCACGTTGTTGCTGCCAAAGCCGGTACGCACTAGTTTTTGAAACAAATACGCTTCTTCGTTACTGCCCTTGGCCGAGCCAAAACCGGCCAGCGATTTGGGGCCATGGCTATCGCGCAGACCCTTGAGCCCGCCAGCGGCCAGCGCCATCGCCTCTTCCCACGTGGCTTCGCGGAACACGTCCGACCAATCGGCGGTATCGCGGTTGAGGTGGTTGATTTGCTCCGGGTCTTTGCCCACGCCGGCTTTGCGAATCAGTGGCACCGTCAGGCGTTGCGGGCTGGCCGCGTAGTCAAATCCAAAGCGGCCTTTGACGCACAAGCGGCTATGGTTGGCCGGTCCGTCGCGTCCATCCACACTGACGATGGCGTTGTCTTTGACGTTATAGGTCAGCAAGCAACCTACACCACAAAACGGACACACCGAGTCCACTTTTTTGTCCACCACCTGGGTGCCCACTTGCGTCTTCGGCATGAGCGCGCCCGTGGGGCAGGCTTGCACGCATTCGCCGCAGGCCACGCAGCTGCTGTCGCCCATCGGGTCATGCAAGTCAAACACAATTTCGCTATGCGAGCCGCGCATGGCGTAGCCGATCACGTCGTTGACCTGCTCTTCGCGGCAAGCACGGACGCAGCGGTTGCATTGAATGCAAGCATCCAGATTAACGGCCATCGCGGGATGCGAGTAATCGGATTTCGGTTGCTCCCGGCGAATTGCTTTTAGGGCGGGACGCACCGTAACGTCCATGCGGTCCGCCCAAAGGCTGAGTTCGCCATGCTGCCCCGCCAAACCCCCGGCTGCGGCAGGGGATGCGCCGGGCGCCGCATTGCGCCCTCGCTCTAAGGTGCCCGGCGTATCCCCTGGCGCAGCAGCGCCAGAAGCATTAGTCGCTCCAGCAGTACCCGAAGCAGAAGAATATGAAGCGTCATTCCATTTGTACCCCACATCCGGCATATCCGATAGCAGCATCTCCAGCACCATCTTTTGGCTCTTGATAGCCCGCTCACTCTGCGCCTGCACTTCCATTCCTTCGGTGGCACTGCGACAGCAACTCGGGGCCAGCGTGCGCTCGCCTTTGATCTCGACCACGCAGGCGCGGCAATTGCCGTCGGCGCGGTAACCGTCTTTGTAGCAAAGGTGCGGGATATCCACCCCGTGGCGCTTGGCGGCTTTGAAAATGGTCTCGCCTTCGTAGGCATGGATGGTTTGCGCGTCGAGCTTGAACTCTATGGTTTTGAGCGTCACTTCAGACAACTTGGTCGGTGCATTCATATCAGGCCACCTCGTGAGGAAAATATTTTTGAACACAGCGCACCGGATTGGGCGCTGCCTGGCCGAGGCCGCAAATCGAGGCGTCGGTCATGACGATGTTGAGGTCTTCCAGCGTCTCGTGGTCCCAATGTGCCGCTTGCATCAAGGTGGCCGCTTTGTCGGTGCCGACGCGGCAGGGGGTGCACTGGCCGCAGCTCTCGTGGGCAAAAAATCGCATCATATTGAGCGCCGCATCGCGCGCCTTGTCTTTGTCGCCCAGCACGATGACCGCAGCCGAGCCGATAAAGCAACCGTGGGGCTGCAAGGTGTCAAAGTCCAGCGGGATATCGGCCATGCTGGCAGGCAAGATGCCGCCGGATGCGCCGCCGGGCAAGTAGGCATACAGGCTGTGCCCATCGGCCATGCCGCCGCAGTATTCATCGACCAATTCGCGCAGGCTGATACCGGCGGGCGCCAGCTTGACGCCGGGGCGCTTCACGCGGCCACTGACGCTAAAACTGCGCAAACCTTTGCGCCCGTTGCGCCCGAAGCTGCTAAACCATTGCGGTCCTTTTTGCACAATGTCGCGCACCCAGTACAGGGTTTCAAAATTGTGTTCCAGCGTGGGGCGCCCAAACAAGCCCACTTGCGCAATATAGGGCGGACGCATACGCGGCTCACCGCGCTTGCCTTCGATGCTTTCAATCATGGCCGACTCTTCGCCGCAGATATACGCCCCGGCACCACGGCGCAAATGAATGGTGGGCAGCGGGCACGGCGGATGGGCCTGCAAAGCCGCGATTTCATGCTCCAAGATGGCGCGGCAGCCGTGGTACTCGTCGCGCAAATAAATGTAGCAAGCGTCTATGCCGACCACTTGTGCGGCGATCAGCATGCCTTCCAAGAAACGGTGGGGGTCGCGTTCTAAATAGGTGCGGTCTTTGAAGGTGCCGGGTTCGCCTTCGTCAATGTTGACTGCCATAAGCTTTGGCGCAGGCTGGTCCCGCACGATGCGCCATTTACGCCCCGCCGGAAAGCCCGCGCCACCCAAGCCGCGCAAGCCGGAATCTTCCATGGCTTTGACGATGGATTCGCCGTCTTGCTTGCCCTGCGACAAGGCAGCAGCCAATTGGTAACCGCCTTGCGCCAAATAGGCTTGCAAGCCAACATAGGCGGGGGCTACTTGCACATCCGCACTGGCGGGAGACACTGCTTTTTCGCTGTGCGCGGCGGCATCAAACGCTGCATTTTGTGCGGCTGTCGGATGTTGGCAAGCGTGTGCTTGTACGGCAGCGGCGATACGATCCGTAGTAGCAAAAGCCACTGGGTTTTGGTCCACCACCGCAGCAGGCGCTTGTTCGCAGCGGCCAATGCACGGCGCGGCAATCACGCGCACATCATCGCGGCCCAAAATGGCTGGCAAGCGTGCCAGCAAATCTTTGGCACCTGCCATTTCACAGCTCAGGCCATCGCACACACGCACGGTGATAGCCGCAGGTTGCGCATCACCGCGCAGCACTTCAAAGTGGTGATAAAAAGTGGCGACTTCAAACACTTCGGCCATGCCGATGCGCATTTGCTTGGCCAGCGCGACCAGGTGCCGGTCGTGCAAGCAGCGGTAGGTATCGTTGAGCTTGTGCAGGTATTCGATTAGCAGGTCGCGCGGGTGCGGCCCATCGCCTATCAAAGCCTGAACCTCCAGCACGGCAGTGTCTTCAGGTTGGCGGCCTTTGAGTTTGCTTTTACTGCGGATGCGCTTGCGCATATCGTCCACCGTACCCAAAGAGACGGCGGCGGGACTGGAAATCGTGTTCTGGGTCATGGCGTTGGGGTACAAATACCCTTGTAATTTGCGCCAGAGTATGGGTGCATACCGCCAAGGGCGTCCAATTGAATCCCTACATTAAGCCATTCAGGGGTTGAATGACGCAGCGCAGCAAACCACAAATGCAAAACAAGGTGGCTCGCCTCTGGGCGACTGGCCCGCGCAATGCTGGTGTGGCTAAGAGGCCTCGGGAAGGCCTGCATAAGTCCGTCATCGCGAGGAGCGCAGCGACGCGGCGATCCATAGGGGCAAGATTCGCAAGCAAAGATAGATTGCTTCGCTGTACGCAATGACGGGTTTGGACCTATGCAGAGTTTGCTATACCGGCCCGGCTTGGCCTTCCAAGGCCTGTAGTTCGTCCAGCGTATTGGCATTAAAAAAAGCCAGCGGGTCGTCGCCCGGCTGGTCGAAGGGCACGATTGCCAAGCGCTGCTGCGCGGCCCAGGCGTCTATCTTGCGCCCGCCCGCTTGCGTGAAGTCCACCAATCCGGGCAAAAGATCTGTGCGCAGCAGGCAAAAAACCGGTTGCTTGCGCAAGCGGGTTTGCCCACTTTCGTCGCGCTCGGGTGCAGCGGCCATGGCGATCCGGGCATCTTGCGCCTGCAGCGCAGCACACAGGCGCGGCACCAAATCCAGCGGAAACAGCGGCGTGTCGCAAGGCAAAGTTAGCAAATACGGCGTCTGGCAATGCGACAGTCCCACCAAAAAACCGGCCAGCGGACCGGCGTAATCGGCCAGGCCATCGGGCCAGACCGGCGCACCAAAGGCTTCGTACTGTTCAAGATTGCGGTTGGCGTTGAGCATGATCGGACCTACGCTGCCCGTGCCGCGCAGGCGCTGCAGGCTGTGCAAAGCCAGAGGCTGGCCTCTGAAATTTTGCAAGCCTTTGTCTACGCCGCCCATGCGGCTGCCACGGCCACCGGCCAACAATACGGCGCTGATTTCCTGCGGGTCAATCATGTACGGCCTCGTATAGGGTGCTCAGGCCGACCCGGCTACTGGCGATGTCAGCATGCCGCTATGCATAGCCGCGTGCTGCAACCATTGCGCATCCCGCGCCAGGTTCAATGCCACTTGCAGTGCCCTCGAGGGGCGCATCTGCACGTTATACATAAAGCCGATGGGCGTGCGCACTTCCGGCTCGACCAAAGGCAGCGCTTCCAATTGGCGATCGCTGCGCACCGCACCCACCAGTGCACCGGGCAAGATGCCGCATATCTTGCCTTGCACCACGCACAGCGCCATACCGAGGATGGAGTTTGTCTCCATGGCCGGAACTACTTGCACGCCCGCCTGGCGCAAGGCGGTATCCACAATCGTACGGTTGTGCATCTCTGGCGTTAACAAGCACAAGGGAAAGCGACCTGCCTGTTGCCAGGTCAGGGGGTGACCGATGCGCAGACCATCGGCTTGCGGGCTATCTGCACGACGCAGCAAAAAATAATGCTCGGTGTATTGCACGAAGGAACTCAGCCGTGCGCCTTTAGAGTCCATGCGCTCGATATAGCCCATGGCCATGTCCAAAGATAAAGTCTCCAAGCCTTTTTCTATTTCGGCGGAGCTGAGCGACAAGACAATAGGCCGGATACCGCTTTGCCGGGCTTGCAACATCGCCGCAAAGCGCGCCGCTACGGGCATGGCCGTGGGAACCGCCCCGATGCGCAGCGGGCCGTGCGGCGCCAAGGCATCGCCTTTGAGCGACTCTTGCAACAAAGCGTGTTCGTGCAGCATGCGCTGCGCCGAGGCCAAAATAATTTCGCCTTCGGGCGTGAAACCTACGTAATTGCGCTCGCGCTTGACGATGACCGCCGCAAACTCTTCCTCTAGCGCCCGCAAGGCATTGGACAGCGCCGGTTGCGTGATATGGCAGGCCTGCGCCGCCCGCCCGAAATGGCGGTGCTCGTTCAAAGCTACCAAATAACGCAGGCTGGGGAGCAGGTTCATTGCAGGACTTTGGCCCTCTCAAGTGCCTTTAGAGATAGTGATCGACGGAAACTTAGAAGAGAAGTCTTTGTTCTTCGCCGCTATCGCCACCGCCACTTTGCGCGCCACGGCCATATAGATAGCTGCTACATCGCCCTCAGGGTCGGACACCACGGTGGGCTGGCCGCTATCGGCCTGCAAACGGATTTGCATGTCCAAAGGCAGCGCACCTAAGTAGTCCATCTCGTATTCCTCGGCCAACTTACGCCCACCATCGGCACCGAAAATGTGCTCTACATGCTTGCAGTTGCTGCACACATGCACCGCCATGTTTTCCACAATGCCCAAAATCGGCACGCCCACTTTTTCAAACATCTTGATGCCTTTTTTGGCATCGAGCAGCGCAATGTCTTGCGGCGTGGTGACCACGACTGCCCCAGTCATGGGCACGCGCTGCGACAAGGTCAGTTGGATATCGCCGGTGCCCGGTGGCATGTCGACAATCAAATAATCGAGTTCGCGCCAGTTGGTTTGGCGCAGCAGTTGCTCCAATGCCTGCGTGGCCATGGGGCCGCGCCAGATCATGGCCTGGTCTTGGTCCACCAAAAACCCGATGGACATGACTTGAACGCCATAGTTTTCCATCGGCTCCATGGTCTTGCCGTCGGCGCTGGCGGGTTTGCCGCTAATGCCCATCATCATGGGGATGCTGGGGCCGTAAATATCCGCGTCGAGCAAGCCCACGCTGGCACCCTCAGCGGCCAGGGCCAGGGCCAGGTTCACGGCAGTAGTGCTCTTGCCCACACCACCCTTGCCCGAGGCCACCGCCACAATATTTTTCACGCCAGGCAAAAGTTGCACGCCGCGCTGCACCGCATGCGCGGCGATCTTGGTGTGTAAATTGACGGTGACTTGCTTGACGCCATCCAAGGCCTGCACCGCCGCCGTCAAGGCCTGGCGCAGCGAGTCCAACTGGCTTTTGGCCGGGTAGCCCAGCTCTATGTCAAAGGCCACCGCGTCTTGCGCAATCTGCACATTGCGCACCGCTTTGGTCGATACAAAATCCCGCCCTGTGTTGGGGTCTATTACCTGCTTGAGGGCATCCAACACACCCTGTTCTGTCACTGCCATTGCATTCTCCGCAAAGGGCCATAGTCTAGCCCTGCGGCCCATGGCCTTGGTGAGTAGCGGACTTGCGCTTGCCCCAGGGCTCGCTACTATTGGGCGCATGCCCACGGCACTCCCCGCACCTTCCAAGTCCAGCGCGCACAACGCGCTGGTGCTCAGTGGTGGCGGCGCGCGGGCGGCTTACCAGGTGGGCGTGCTGCAAACCATCGCCGCCATCCGCCGTGAACAGGGGCAGGCCCACGGGCCCAATCCCTTTCCTATCCTGAGCGGCACCTCGGCTGGCGCGATCAATGCCGCTGCATTGGCCTGTGGCGCGGATGACTTTGATAAGGCCGTGGCCCACATGGCCCACACCTGGCAACATATTCATGCCGAGCAGGTCTACCACGTCAGCGGCTTGCGCATGCTGCGCGCCGGTGCCCGCTGGCTGGGGCTGTTGTCGCTGGGCTGGTTGCTGACGCGCTGGTGGCGCATCAAGCCACGCTCTTTGCTGGACAACGCGCCGCTGGAAGACTTGCTAGCCAAGATGGTGGCGCTGGGCCGCCTGCCGCATATGCTGCAAGGCGGGCACCTCAAGGCCCTGGCGGTTAGTGCCTCAAGCTACACCACCGGCCAGCATGTCACGTTTTTTCAGGGCGCCAAAGAGGTGCAAGAGTGGCAGCGCTCGCAGCGCTTTGGCGTGCGTGCCGGTATCAGCCACACGCATTTAATGGCCTCTGCGGCTATTCCCTTTATCTTTCCGGCCAAGGCCTTGCCGCTGCACCGGCACCAAGAATATTTTGGCGATGGGTCTATGCGCCAAAGCGCACCCTTGTCGCCGGCCATCCGGCTGGGGGCCGAGCGGATATTGGTCATAGGCGCCGGGCGCATGGCCGAGCCGCATGAACCAGCGCAGGCGCAAGCGGGGCATTACCCCTCCCTAGCGCAAATTGCCGGGCATGCCATGTCCAGCATATTTCTGGATGCACTGGCAGTGGACGTGGAGCGCATGCAGCGCATTAACCAGACCATCGCCCTGGTGCCGCCCGAGGTACGCACCACCAGCAGCCTGCGCCCGGTGGAGGTGCTGGTCATCGCGCCCAGCCAGCGCCTAGACGACATCGCCAGCCGCCATGTGGGCGCCTTGCCGGTGGCGGTGCGCAGCCTGCTGGGCGGCGTAGGCATTTCGGCAGCGCCACAAGACGCCAAGGGCGCGGCCCTGGCCAGCTACCTCTTGTTTGAAGCGGCCTATACCGGCGAACTCATGGCCCTGGGCCGCGCCGATGCGTTGGCGCAAAGGGCCGCAATCTGCGGCTTTTTTGGCTGGGCGGACTAAAATCTGCCCCTTTTGCCTCGTACGGGCGGCTGTCAAAGCTGCCACGCCACCATGCCGCGCCACCTGTTTGTCACCACCGCCCTGCCCTACGCCAACGGCAATTTCCATATCGGCCACATCATGGAATACATCCAGGCCGACATCTGGGTGCGCTTCCAAAGGATGCAGGGCCACGCGGTGGACTTTGTCTGCGCCGACGACACCCACGGTGCGCCCATCATGATCGCCGCCGAAAAAGCCGGCAAAACCCCGCAGCAGTTTGTGGCCGACATCGCCGCAGGCCGCAAGCCTTACTTGGACGGCTTTCACATCAGCTTTGACAACTGGCACAGCACCGACGCTCCAGAAAATCACGCACTGGCGCGCCAAATTTATTGCGACCTGCGCGATATTCCCGAAGGCGAAGGCGGCTCGCTGATCGCACGCAAAACCATAGAGCAGTTTTTTGACCCGGCGAAAAACATGTTTTTGCCGGACCGCTTTATCAAAGGCGAGTGCCCCAAGTGCCACGCCAAAGACCAGTATGGCGACAACTGCGAAGTCTGCGGCGCGGTGTATGCGCCCACGGATTTGATAGATCCGGTCTCGGTGCTATCCGGTGTGCGGCCTGAACTCAAAAGCTCGGAGCATTTTTTCTTTAAATTGTCAGACCCGCGTTGCGTGGAGTTTTTGCAAAACTGGACGCAAGACGGCAAGCTGCAGCCCGAAGTGGCCAACAAGGTCAAAGAGTGGTTCAGCGTGCGCACCAACCCCGACGGCAGCACCAGCGAAGGCCTGGGCGACTGGGACATCAGCCGGGATGCGCCCTACTTCGGCATCGAAATCCCCGATGCGCCGGGCAAGTATTTCTATGTGTGGCTGGACGCGCCTATTGGCTATTTGGCTTCGCTGAAAAATCTGTTGGACCAACGCGGCCAGGACTACGCCGCCTACCTGGCCCAGCCTGACTTGGAGCAATACCACTTCATCGGCAAAGACATCGTCACCTTCCACACCTTGTTCTGGCCGGCGCTGCTGCATTTCAGTGGCCGTAAAGTGCCCGACAAGGTATTTGTCCACGGCTTTTTGACAGTGAACAACGGCGAAAAGATGAGCAAAAGCCGGGGCACCGGTTTGGATCCGCTGAAGTACCTAAGCCTGGGCATGAACCCCGAGTGGCTGCGCTACTACTTGGCAGCCAAGCTCTCGGCGCGCAATGAAGATATTGATTTCAACGCGGATGATTTCATGGCGCGGGTCAATAGCGATTTGATTGGCAAGTTTGTGAACATTGCGAGCCGGGCGGCGGGGTTTTTGACTAAGCGGTTTGAGGGCAAATTAACACAGGCGTTTGGCGAACAAGGCGGCGCGCTCCTTTTTGAAATTCACGCCGCCAAAGACGAACTTGCAAAAGCGTATGAAGCCCGCGAATTTGGCAAAGCCACCCGCGAAATCATGCTGCTGGCCGACAAGGTAAATGCCTATGTAGATCGGAACAAGCCTTGGGAATTGGCCAAGGACACAGCCAATAACGAAGCTCTGCACCAAGTCTGCTCGGTGCTCATCAATGCATTTGCGGAGATAAGCCGCTATCTCGCTCCCGTGTTGCCTTCGTTGGCGAAAGCGGTTCAGGCGTTCGTTGGCACGAATATGGAACAGTGGAATGTCACTGCTTACGTCACCAGCATCCAGCCCTACACGCACCTGATGCAACGCGTGACCCCCGAACAACTCGACGCTCTCTTCGAACCGCCTGCACAATTGAGGTCAGAGCCCGAGTTTTCCGCTGGAAAATCGGGATCCGACCCCAATTTTTCCGGCTCCACCACTGGCCTGGCTGAAGCCGTTTTATCCCCCCCCGGCGGCGAGGCTATCGCCCCCACCATCTCCATCGACGACTTCGCCAAAATAGATTTGCGCATAGCAAAAATCGTGAACTGCGAAGCAGTAGAAGGTTCGGTCAAGCTCTTACGCCTGACGCTAGACGTGGGCGAAGGCCGGATGCGCAATGTGTTTTCCGGTATTGCCAGCATGTACAAGCCTGAAGATTTGGTGGGCCAGCTCACCGTGCTGGTGGCCAATTTGGCGCCGCGCAAAATGAAATTTGGCGTGTCCGAAGGCATGGTGCTGGCGGCCAGCCACGCCGACGAAAAAGCCGAGCCCGGCATTTACATCCTGAACCCCTGGCCCGGCGCGCAGCCCGGCATGCGGATTCACTAAGCCATGGCGAGCGCGCAGCCCTCTACCTCGCTGGACTTTGACGTTCTGATTGTCGGCAGCGGCCTGGCCGGGCTGAGTTCGGCGCTGCTGCTATCCAGCAAATACCGCGTCGCCGTCATTACCAAACGCGCCGTGCGCGAGGGCTCCAGCGGTTGGGCCCAAGGCGGTATCGCCGCCGTTTGGGACAAGACCGATAGCTTTGCCTCGCATGTGGACGACACCCTGATAGCAGGCGCAGGTTTGTGCGATATGGCCGCCACGCAGTTTGTGGTGGAGCAAGCGCCGCAGGCAATTGCCTGGTTGCAGTCCCTGGGCGTGCCCTTTAGCACCGAGGACAACGGCGACTTACACCTGACGCGCGAAGGCGGCCATAGCGCGCGACGCATCGTGCATGTGACAGACGCCACGGGTGCAGCCGTGCAGCGCACCCTCATTGAGCGCGTGCAGCAAACCGCCAACATCACGCTATTTGAAAACCATACGCTGGTGGACCTGATCACCACGGACAAAGTACCTGACCCCAAGACTGCGGAACGCCGCTGCCTGGGCCTGTACGCGCTGGACGAAGACAGCGACGAGGTGCTGACCTTCCGTGCGCCGCACACCTTGCTGGCCACGGGCGGCGCGGGCAAGGTGTATCTGTACACCACCAACCCCGACACCGCCACCGGCGACGGCATCGCCGCTGCCTGGCGCGCCGGTTGCCGGGTGCAGAACATGGAGTTCATCCAGTTCCACCCCACCTGCCTGTACCACCCGCACGCCAAGTCGTTCCTGATCAGCGAAGCGGTGCGCGGCGAAGGCGGGCGTTTGCTCTTGCCCGACGGCACGCGCTTTATGCCCCAACACGATGCGCGCGCCGAACTGGCCCCGCGCGACGTGGTAGCCCGCGCCATTGACTTTGAGATGAAAAAAGGCGGCTTTGATTGCGTGTACTTAGATATATCGCACCAGTCGCTGGCCTTTATCCAGGAGCACTTCCCCAATATCTATGCACGCTGCCTGGAGCTGGGCATCGACATCAGCCGCGCACCGATTCCGGTGGTGCCTGCTGCGCACTACACCTGCGGCGGCGTGCTGGCCGATTTGCAGGGCCGCACCGACCTAGCGGGTTTGTACGCCATCGGCGAAGCAGCGTGCAGCGGCCTGCATGGCGCCAACCGACTAGCCAGTAATTCGCTGTTGGAATGCATGGTGTTTGCCCGCGCCGCCAGCCAGGACATTGAAAATAGCCACCTCAGCGCGCCGCCCGCCCTGCCCGCGTGGGACGACAGCCGGGTGACGGACGCCGACGAATCGGTGGTGATTTCGCACAACTGGGACGAGCTGCGCCGCTTTATGTGGGACTACGTGGGCATCGTGCGCACCAACAAGCGCCTGGAGCGGGCCGCGCACCGTATCGCGTTGCTGCAAGGTGAGATCAACGAGTTTTACGCCAACTTCCACGTCAGCCGCGACCTGCTGGAATTGCGCAACCTGGTGCAAGTGGCCGACCTGATAGTCCAAAGCGCCCGCGCCCGCCACGAAAGCCGCGGCCTGCACTTCAGCCGGGATTACCCGGACATGCTGCCGCAGGCGCTGCCTACGACTTTGGCCCCTAACAAAAAGGGCTGACGATGTAGCGCCCCATAGGGAAGGTCTGCATAAGTCCGTCATCGCGAGGAGTGCAGCGACGCGGCGATCCATAAATCATTGATTGGCAAGCAAAAATGGATTGCTTCGCTGCGCTCGCAATGACGGGTTTGGACTTATTCAGAGGTTCCTTAGCGGCGCGTATCGCTAAAGTAATTGCAAAGACTCATTGCTCAGGCTGCAGAAGTACGCACCCGCTTGGCCTGCGGTTTAAGCCGTATTTCCACCGTGCGCCCTACCGCGCCTGCCGCTTTGATCAAGGTATCGAGTTGAATGGACAAGTTACTGGGGTCCAGTACCCGGTCTAATTGCGAGCGGCTGGTGGCCATGCGCTGCGCCATCAGCACCTTACTTAGATTTCCTGTCTGCATCGCATCTTCTAGTTGCTCTGCCAAGGCGCGTTTAAGCGCGCGCGCCTGCACTAATTCAAATAGGCCGTCTTCCTTCAAGAAGTCGTCAAAATCACTGCCCCGATGAGGGTTTGTTTTAACTACTTTAGCCATTCACGAACTGGCTCGGCGCCGCTGGCGCTGCGGTAAAAAATCGCAGGGATTTTTCTCAAGGGCGTCATGCCCGAAATGTACCTCATAAAGTACTTACTCGGAAGTTTGGCGCCACACTTTGCCGACACATCCTTGATTCGACAAGGGCATGCACTCTTGCCTTAGACGCTTACCCATGTAGGTAGCGATGTGTGCCAGTGCCTCAGCTAATCGACCCTCTCCCACACATGACACCGTACTCTCGCACGATAAAAATCTGATAAAAACATGTTAAATTCAAATAAATCTATTTATTTATCAAAATAAACAGATTAAATCCCTTAGCTCAGCCTCCACGAGGAAATAGTGCATACATGACAAACCTGGATTGGCTCTTCACCGCGACGCTGCTTATAGCCATGGCGGTGGGCGCTTACCGGGGTTGGATGCCGCAGGCGCTGTCGATGTTGAGTCTGGTGCTAGCGCTGTTTGCGGTGGTCTATTTAGGACCCATCGTCGGCGCCCATTTACCGCTGAGCGGGCCGGGTGAGAGTCTGCGTCAGGGTCTAGGGGCTTTGTTGGCCTTGGTAGTTACGCTGTATGTAGGCCAGTTGGGCGTACGCCTGCACCGCCATATGTTCCACCATAGTGGAGTGCAACCGGCGCACCGCACCGTGGGCGCCGTGTTCGGCCTGGTCAGTGGCCTGATGATTTGCCTAGGGCTCAGCACCTTGATTGAGCTGACCGAACTGCGCGAGGAAAGTTGGTGGCAGGGTTCTGTCGAAAAGCACATGACTGAAGCCGTGCTAAACCGGCTCAAGGCCACGCCACCCGCGAATTAGTTCTTTTCAAGGCTAGGCAGGCGCTCCTGCATGGCGACCTGCACCGTGCGCCAGGCCTTTTCCATTTGGGCCACGGTCTCGCCCACGCCATAGGTGGCGACGCTCATGCCCAGGATAAATGCGATTATGTGACTCATGCTGCTAGCTTTCAGTGGCTGTACCAAATAGTGGGCCTACTTAGGTATCGGCATCAGCCGCCCAAAACTTGAGCCCGCGCAGCCCGCCTTACCAACGCTGCCGCAAAACCCCCGCCTGCAACTCCAAGCCGCGCGCGCCCACGGCGTGCGCCTCGGCCTCGTCGTGGGTCACCCACACCACCGCCATCGGCCAGCGGGCAATATGCTGGGCAAACTCGGCGCGCAAGCTGACGCGTAGTTGCGCATCCAGCGCCGAAAAAGGCTCGTCCAGCAAGAGCACACGCGGGCGCGTGATGAGCGCGCGCGCCAGCGCCACCCGTTGTTGCTCGCCGCCCGATAGCTGCCAGACGCGGCCCAGCGCATGGTCCGCCATGCCAAATCGCTGCAACATGGCCAGCGCCTGCGCACGTGCTTGGCTGCGGCGTTGGCCCTGCTCTACCAGGCCAAAAGCTACGTTGTCCTGCACAGTCAGGTGCGGAAACAAGGCAAAGTCTTGAAACATCAGGGCAAAGCGGCGCAGGTGGGCGGGCAAGGTGCTGATGTCCTGCCCTTGGCAAAAGACCTGTCCGCTGTCGGCCGCTTCCAGCCCGGCGATGATTTTGAGCAAGGTGCTTTTACCGCTGCCCGAGGGGCCCAAAATGGCCACGGTCTCGCCGCTGGCCACGTGCAAATGCAGGCCAGCGAGCAGCACCCGTGGCGCGGCACCCGGCGCCTGCCAGTGTTTGACGATATTGCGTAATTCAAGCATGGAGCGAAGGGTTTAAGGGGTCGTCGCGGCCAGGCCACTCCAGCAGCATAAACGCCGCAAAGGCCAGCGCCATCAGCGCGCAAGAAAGCACCAGCGCCGAAGCGTAGTGCGTTTGCCCCGGACGGCCCAAATGCTCGTAAATGAGGGTAGTCAAAGTGGCCCACTCGGGCCGGCTTAAAAACAGCGTGACCGCAAACTCGCCCACGGCCGTGGCCGCTGCAAAGGCCATGCCCCGGCGCAAAGCGGGCTGCAAGAGCGGCCAGCGCACACGCCAAAAGGCACGCCAGGGCGATGCGCCCAGACTGGCCGCTGCGTGCATATAGTGCGCAGGCATACCGTCCAGCGCCGAGGCCAAAGCCTTGGCGATAAACGGATAGGCCAGCAAAGCATAGGCCGCTACCAGCAGCGGCGCGCTGGCCGTCCAGGCCGGGTAAAGCAACAGCAAGCCAAAGGCCACCAACACCGGCGACACCACAAAAGGTAAAAACGCGATCGCCCGCAACAAGGCCCAGCGCTGCGCCGCCATGGCGTGGCACACCCCGAGCACAGTCGCCAGCACCAACGCCGATGCAGAAAAACGCAAGGTATTCCACAGCGCATGCAAGGTGTCGGGCTCCAGCAACACGGCCCAAGCAGCAGCACCGGCCCCCACCGCGCGGGCCACAATCGCCAGCACCGGGGCCGCGCAGACCAGACCCAGCATCAGCACCGTCAGCCACACCGCCAACCACTGCCCGGCGCTGTTCGGCCTGCGGCGCGCGATGCGGTCCGCGCGCAGCGGCGTGGCTAATCGCCGCTCCAAAATCGCATAGGCCAGCGCACAAGGCGCGGTAAGGCACAGCGTCCAGACCGCCAACACGCCGGCCTGGTTGATTTGGAGTTCATAGGCCACCAGGGTGTAAATCTCCACCTCCACGGTGGCATAGCCCGGCCCTCCCAGCACCAGCGCCAATCCAAAACCAGCAAAGCAATACAAAAACACCAGGCACAAGGCCGACATCAACCAAGGCGCAATAGCGGGCCACTCGATGCGCCAAAACGCACGCCAAGGCGTGGCGCCCAGCGTGCGCGCCGCTGCCACACGCGATGCGCTGACTTGCTCTAGGGCCTCGGTCGCTGCGCGCACCAGTACGCACAAATTGAAAAACACATTGCCATAGAGCAGCAAATACGGCGTGCCCTGCCAAGACGCGCCGCCCCAGCGCTGCCACAGGCCTTGCGGCCCGGCCAGAGCCAGCACACCCATGGCCGCGACCAAAGTGGGCACCACAAAAGGCAGCATCAAAGCGCGCAAGAGCCAGCTGCGCCCGGCAAATTCCAGCCGGGCCAGCACCCAGGCCATCGGCAGGCCCAGCACCAGCACCAACACACAGGTGATACCCGCTTGCAGACCCGACCACAGTAGCCGCCAACGCAAATACGGGTCTTGCAAAGGCGCAAGCCAAGCCGCATCGCTACTGCCTACGTCAGCGGCTTCGGCCAGCAGGCGAAGCGCGGGCGCGATCAGCACCGCCAGCAAAAACACGAGTGGCAGGCACGCCAGCGCCCAGTCGCCCGCCGCGATAGACAAGGCCTTGCGCGGCTTATGCATAGCGCTTTGCACCTGCACATTGGCTGGTGCCTATTACATAGACGAAGCACTCTTTGCTCGCGTCACTGCGAGGAGCGAAGCGACGCGGCAGTCCATCAATCCATGGATTGCCACGGCCTGCGGCCTCGCGACATCCCGTCACTGCGAGGAGCGACGCGACGCGGCAGTCCATGAATCCATGGATTGCCACGGCCTGCGGCCTCGCAATGACGCGCTTGGCGTATTGCAATAGGGTCATAGCGCGTTGATCCGAAGCAAGCAAGGCGGGGTGCCTAAAAAGGCTTTACTTCAACACCACTTGCGTCCAGCGCGCCACCCAGGCGGCGCCTTTGTCGGCGATGTCTTTGTCCGAAGGCGCATCGGCTTTGGCAGGTTCAGGCGCGAACTTCATGACGTCGGCACGCGCTACACCGGACTCGACTGGGTACATCCACATCTCGGTTTGCAATTGCTTTTGCACTTCTGCAGAGCGCATAAATTCGATAAATTTTTCTGCGGCAGGACGGGCCTGTCCGCCCTTGACCAAAGCCACGCCTTCGACTTGTTTAAAAACCGCGCCAGGCAGGCTGAGGCTACCGGTCGGCGGCTGGGTGAGCTTTTCTTTGCTGTAAAACAATTCGGCTGCAGGGCTGGTGGCGTAGCTGACCACCAGGGGGCGGGCGCCGCCTTCGGCGCGGCTGAAGTCGGTGTAGTAAGCCTCGCTCCAACCCTTGGCTACTTTCACGCCACCCTTGCGCATACGCGCCCACCAGTCAAAGGCTTTTTCCTCGCCCATCGCGCCAATCGTGGCGAGCAAAAATGCATAGCCCGTGCTGGAAGTGGCTGGGTTTTGCACCACCAGCAAGCGAGCCATCGCGGGTTGCGCCAAGTCATCCAAGCTGCTTGGCAAAGCGAGATTGCGCTTGGCAAACCATTGCACGTCGTAGTTAATCGTGACATAGCCGTAATCCACCGGAACCAAAGGCGCGGGCAGCGTCTGCGCTGCGGCGCGTTGGCTGGCCGGGCCGCTGTAGGCATCCAGCACATCCGCAGCAATCGCTTTAGCGGCCAAGGTGTTGTCGATGCCATAGACCACATCGGCAATCGGCGCTTTGCGGGTCAGGATCAGCTTGTTGAGCATCTCGCCAGCATCGCCTGCTTTGCTGATGCGCAGCTTGACGCCGGCCTCTTTTTCAAACTGCGCCAGCAAAGGCTTGGGCACGCCAAAAGAGCTGTGCGTCAGCACCCGCAATTCTTGGGCTGCGCTGGCAAAACTCGCGCCCATCAATGCGCCGCCCAGCAGCGTGGTGGCCAGCGCTTTGCGCCGTGAAAATAAAAAAATGCCGTGTTGCATGGAATACCTTTTTAACGTTTCAAAACAATCCAGCATGGATGTATGAAACGAAAAAGAGGCCCACAGAACACGGCATTTTCCCCATCACACTTCCTACGCTGGCATGACCCAGATCAGGTTCATGGGGTATTTCTCAGTCCAACTTGCGCCAGACACCCCCGGTGAAGCCGCGATCATACCCGCGCCTACGACAATCAGGACATGCCCAACGCGATCTGGCCCCTCTTCACGACCTTTTCCTGGCAGGAATTGCGGCATCACCCCTGGCGCAATGGCGCGGCGGTGCTTGCGGTGATGCTGGGGGTGGCGCTGGCATTTGCGGTGCATGTGATCAATGCCTCGGCGCTAGATGAATTTGCGCGCGGCATGCGCAGCGTGGCGGGCCAAGCCGATGTGCAAGTACAAGGACGGGGCAAGCCCGTCATCGACGAGGCTTTGTATGGGCGCTTGATTCGCCACCCGGATGTGCAACTAGCCTCGCCGGTAATTGAAATTAGCAGCTATGCCCAGCTTCCCCAAAGCAGCAAGGATGCGTCCCTGCGTAGCAGTAGCAAACTGCCCATGCGTGTCTTGGGTGTCGATGCTTTGCAAGTAGCGGGCATCACGCCCGAGGTACTACCTATGCCGGATACCGAAGCGGGCCGCTTGGATGTGTTTGCGCCTGATGCGGTTTTTTTGAATAGCGCGGCGCGTGCGGCATTAGCGCTTACCAGCGCTGCAACGACCGTGCGTCTGCAACAAGGGATGCAATGGCAAAACCTTCGCTTGGCAGGCCGCGTCGCAGCAGGCGGCGCGCCCTTAGCCGTGATGGATGTGGCGACAGCGCAAACGGTGTTTGGCATGGTGGGGCAACTCAGCCGCGTGGACCTGCAATTGCGTCCCGGCGTGGACCGCGCACGCTTTATGGCGCAGCTGCAAGCCCAGCCCGATTGGCCTGCGGACGCCGTGCTGGCCGAGCCGGGACAGGCCATGGCGCGTATGGACAATGTCTCGCGCGCGTACCGCGTCAACCTGACGGTGCTGGCCTTGGTAGCTTTGTTTACCGGCGGCTTTTTGGTCTTTTCGGTGCTGGCGCTGAGCGTGACGCGGAGGGCGCAGCCCCTGGCTTTATTGGGCGTGCTGGGCTTGGATCCGCGCCAACGCTGGGCTTTGATCCTGCTGGAGGCGGGCACTTTGGGCCTGCTGGGTAGTTTGCTGGGTATCGCGCTTGGCACCGGGCTGGCCATGCTGGCTTTGCGCATGCTGGGCGGCGATTTGGGTGGTGGCTATTTTCCCGGCGCCCTACCGGAACTGCAATGGAGCGGCGGCGCAGCTTTTGTGTTTGGCGCCCTAGGCGTGGTAGCGGCATTGGTCGGCGCTTGGTGGCCGGCACGCATGGCGGCGCGCATGGCACCGGCCCAAACGCTCAAAGGCTTGGGGCTGTCGGCGCAAGGCACGGGGCATGCCCGCGCGGGGCTGGCCTTGCTGGCGGCCGGTGCAATGCTTGCACTGCTGCCACCCATAGGCGGTGTGCCACTGGCGGCCTATGTCAGCGTGGCCTTGATCTTGCTGGGCGGCATTAGCGCCCTCCCCGTTTTGGTGGGCTGGCTGCTGGACCGGATCGCTCCGTTTGTGACGCATAAGCCCCTGGCCCTGCTCGCGGTAGAGCGTGCGCGGCGCATGCGCGCTGGCGCGGCCATTGCCGTGAGCGGCGTGGTCGCCTCGCTGAGTCTGGCAGTAGCGCTGACGGTGATGGTCGATAGCTTTCGCAGCTCCATGCTGCAATGGCTAGACACGGTGCTGCCCGCAGCCCTGTATGTGCGCACGGCGGGCAATACCAGCAGCAGCGAGCATGCCTACTTTGACCCTGCGTTGGTACAGGCCATTGGCCAACTGCCCGGTGTGGCGCGCTTGCGCACGCAACGCAGCATGGCCTTGTCACTAGACAGCACGCGCCCCACGGTGGCGCTGCTGGTGCGGCCTTTGCGCGAATTGCAAAGTGCGGATGCGGCGGCCTTGGCTACGGACCTGCCGCTGCTGGCCCCGGCCTTGCCCGCGCCCGCAGGTTTTATCGCGGTGTATGTCAGTGAAGCTATGGTCGATTTGTATGGTGCCCACACCGGCAGTGAATTGGCACCACTTGCGCAGGCGCTCGGTGCACAAACGCGACCGGACACAGCAACGCCACGCTTTTTTGTGGCCGGTGTGTGGCGCGACTATGCACGCCAATTTGGGACCATCGTCATAGACAGCCACGACTTTGCGCGCCTGAGCGATGACGCGCGGGTAAACGATTTGGCGCTGTGGCTACAAACGGGCGCACAGAGTGGCCAGGTGCAACAGGCGATTCGCGACCTGGCTACTGCGATGGCGGATAGCGAGGAAAAAGCGAGCGATGCCGCCAGCCTGCTGGAATTTGGCTCAGCCCAAGAGATTCGCAGCCGCACCATGGATATCTTTGACCGCAGCTTTGCCGTCACCTACTGGCTGCAGGCGGTGGCCATTGGCATCGGCCTGTTTGGCGTGGCAGCCAGCTTTAGTGCCCAGGTACTGGCGCGGCGCAAAGAGTTTGGGCTACTGCTGCATTTGGGCCTGACGCGGGCGCAAGTGCTGCAAGTGCTGGCCTTGGAAGGCGCCGCCTGGACCACACTGGGCGCCGTCGCCGGTACCACGCTTGGAATGGCGGTGGCAACCGTGTTGGTCTATGTGGTCAACCCGCAAAGCTTTCACTGGAGCATGGATATGCAAGTGCCGCTGCTGCGCCTACTGGCACTGGCCGTAGCCGTGATTGCCGCAGGTACGCTGACCGCCTGGTTAGCAGGCCGCGCTGCCGCCGGGCGCGATGCCGTGATGGCGGTGAAGGAGGATTGGTAAAAGCTTACCTGGACCAGATTGACCTCATCGCCGCCCAAGTAGACCATACCCATATTGCATAGTATGAGCGCAAGCGATGCGAAAGCCTTTGTGTGGCCGAGGAAGTCGCCGAAACAACAAAGTCAAATCAAGCCCAAGACCAGTAACAGGGCCCGATCCACTGCGCGCATAAGGTCATCATCCAATCGTCCGAAAGGTTGACTGACTTTGGTACGGGTCAGCGTGGAAAGCTTGTCTACCATCACTTGAGAAAGCAATTGAAGACCATTGGCAGATGTCGGCTCCACCGTTACCCTGAATGCGGCAGTGCGCAACTCGCTGGTTACCGGACAAACCACGACGCTGTCCAGGCCCCCCAATAAATTGGACTGAACTACCAAAGCGGGGCGAGGTTTTCCATAGTCGCCCTGTAATGAAACGGTCACCAAATCGCCGCGCTGCATCAAGCCCAGCCTCCCACTTGCCCTGCCGCATCGTCAGAAAACTTCAGCACATCTAATTCTGGGGGGTCACCACGTAGCGCAGCGCACTGGCGCTGCAAGTCGGCGATAAAGGCGGGGGCACGCGTATCTGGCACCCAAAACTGAACCGGGCGAAACCCTTTTGCCCGCATCCGCTCGCGTGACCGACTTACCTTAGCCGTTTGATCATCGATTTCTGACATTCATTAGCTCCAAAATAAGGCATGCAGAATAACATGCATTTGTGCATGCACGAAAAATAGACGCAAAATAGAAATTTTGATATCTAATTGCACCAATAAATAGCAATTAATAAACTAACGAACATGTACAACCCACCGCTTTAAACGCACCCGGGCGATCTGCAAAAATGACGCTATGACACACAAGCTGGCGGCTAAAAACGTGGCGATCTCCCCAGCAAGGCGAGCTGCCATACGCAGTGCTTTGAACTTTGCGGCACTAAGCACTGACTTTTCGATCGCCGCTGCACCAACTACCGCGCCCACCGCGCCCAATAGGGTCGTTGCCAGTGAGCCATCAGTCCAGCACAAAGACTTGCGGTTCCCTCGGGACTTTGGCGCACACCCAGACTTTCAAACCGAATGGTGGTACATCACCGGTTTCATCCACGCGGAAAAGGCATCCGGTGGATTCGGATTTCAGATCACTTTTTTTCGCAGCAAAGTCGCTTCGGCGCAGGGCTCGACATCCCGATTGGCAGCAAAACACCTCCTCTTTGCGCATGCTGCGCTCAGCGATGTGGACGGCAGAACTCTGCACAGTGACCAACGCATCGCGCGCTGGTCGGGCCTGACAGCCGGCAGCAACCCGGCAGACCAGGCCTGGGCGCGGCTGGACGATACCGGCCTGATGTTGCGCGAATGGTCATTGGCCCGCCAGAGCGACGGACGCCTTCGCGCGCAAGTGCAGAGCAAGGACTTCGCTTTGGATTTGCATTTATCAGAAACACAGCCCGTGCTGCTTCAAGGCAAGAACGGCGTATCGCGCAAAGGCCCTTCGCCCGCGCATTTCAGCTACTACTACAGCCAACCGCAGTTGGCAGTGCAAGGGCAACTCCGACTGCAAGGCGCCAGCCATGCAGCGGGCACCAGCAGCCTTGCCTGGCTAGACCATGAATGGAGCGACGCCTTGCTGCCGCCGGGTGCCGTGGGCTGGGATTGGATAGGCATCAATATGCTGGACGGCAGTGCTTTGACCGCCTTTCAGATGCGCGATAAAGCCGGGGCTGCTATGTGGGACGGCGGCTCGTTTCGTGCGGGCAGCACGCTCTATACCTTTGCGCGCGGCGAAGCGGTTTTTCAAGCGACCCACTGGTGGCGCAGTCCGCGCAGCCAGGCGCGCTACCCGGTGCAGTGGCTCGTGCGTACCCCGGCGGACTTTTATACGGTCAAAGCCGTCTTCGAGGCCCAGGAACTAGACAGCCGCAACTCTACTGGAACCATTTACTGGGAAGGCCTGTGCGAGGTGTTCGACAGCAAGCAGCGTCTGGCAGGCCGGGGCTATCTGGAGATGACCGGCTACGCATCCCCGCTGCGGCTGTAAATGCCGCGACAATAGGCGCTTCGGGCGCGCTTGCAGCTGCGCCCTCTGGCCCCATCTCGCAGCCCATGACGACCGAACGCCCCAAATCCCAAAGCCCCAAATCCTTGAGCGGTCTGATTCCGTTTTTACTCCCCTACCGCGGGCGCATCGGCTTGGCGCTGGTGTTTTTGGTGCTGGCGGCCACGGCCACACTGGCTTTTCCCGTGGCGCTGCGCATGCTGATCGACGGCGGCCTGGTGCGCCAGGACAAGGGCGAACAAATGGTGGCGATGCGCGAGCACTTTGCTTTGCTGTTCGGTGTGGCCAGTGCGCTGGGCATTTTTTCCGCACTGCGCTTTTACATGGTGAGCTGGTTGGGCGAGCGGGTAACGGCTGATATCCGCAATGCGGTGTATCACCATGTGCTGCAACAAAGCCCTGAGTTTTTCGAAACCACGCAAACCGGTGAAGTGCTCTCGCGCTTGTCGGCGGACACCACGCTGGTGCAAACCGTGGTGGGCTCATCACTGAGCATGGGCTTGCGCAATGCAGTGCTAGGCCTGGGCGCTTTGAGCGTGCTGATCTGGACCAACCCGATCGTGATGTTGCAAGTGACACTGGTGCTGGTCTTGATCGTCATGCCCAGCCTATGGTTTGGGCGGCGGGTGCGCAAACTCTCGCGCGCCAGCCAGGACCGGATTGCCGACTCCAGCGCCATTGCCGCCGAAGTGCTCAATGCGATTCCGGTGGTGCAAAGCTATACCGCCGAGGGGCGCGAGTCAGACCGATTTAGCCTGTCTACCCGCAATGCGTTTGACACCGCCATCCGCCGCATCGGCGCGCGCTCTATTTTGGTGTGTTTCATCATCATCGCCACTTCGGCCGCCCTGCTCTGGGGTTTGTACCAGGGTACGCAAGCGGTGGTTGCCGGGCGCATTTCGGCGGGTGATTTGGGGCAGACCGTGGTGTACGTGATCTTGCTGGCCAGCGCGTTTGCGGTGCTGGGTGAGGTGTATGGCGACTTGCTGCGCGCTGCGGGTGCTACCGAGCGTTTGATGGAGTTGCTGCATACCCGATCGCCCATTGCATCGCCTTCTCATCCGGTGGCCGCACCTTTGCCGCGAGCCGGTAGTGCGGTGCGCTTTGAGGACTTGCATTTCCACTACCCCTCGCGCCCGCTGCAAGAGGCTTTGTCCGGCTTTTCGCTGAACATAGAGGCTGGTCAAACCGTGGCCATTGTGGGCCCCAGCGGCGCGGGCAAGAGCACGGTGTTTCAATTGCTGCTGCGCTTTTACGACCCTCAGTCGGGCAGCATCATGCTCGACGGTGTGGCAAGCCACGACATGGCGCTGAGCGACTTGCGCGCGCGCATCGGCATCGTGCCGCAAGACGCGGTGATTTTCTCCAACAGTGCTTTAGAAAACATCCGCTATGGCAAACCCGATGCAAGTGATGACGAAGTGCGTCAGGCGGCCGAAGCGGCTTTTGCCCATGAATTTATCAGTACCCTGCCCCAGGGCTATGACACGTTTTTGGGCGAACGCGGATTGCGCCTGTCCGGCGGACAGCGCCAGCGCATTGCCATTGCGCGCGCGATGCTAAAAAACCCGCCCTTGTTGCTGCTGGACGAAGCCACCAGCGCGCTGGATGCCGAAAGCGAACGCATGGTGCAAGCCGCCCTGGAGTCCGCCATGCGCAATCGCACTACCCTGGTCATTGCGCATCGACTGGCCACGGTGCAAAAAGCCGACTTGATAGTGGTGCTGGACAAAGGCCACCTGGTAGAACAAGGCACCCACGCGCAACTGGTCGCTCAAGGCGGGGTGTACGCCGGGCTGGCGGCGCTGCAATTTAACGTGTAGCGCTTGCGCCTTCAATAGCTATGGCTAGCTTGGCTCGAAATAGCCAAGGCGCGAGGCGAGGCGCTACTGCAACGGCCCTTTGAGCGCTTCGGGCACGGCAAAGGGCAGCACGCCTATGCCCTCCTCCATCAACTCGCGCGCTTCACGGGCGCTGGTTTGGCCGCGGATGCCGCGCTCGGGGGCTTCGCCGTAGTGGATTTTGCGGGCTTCTTCAGCAAAACGCTGGCCTACATCGGTAGTGTTGGCCATCAAGTGGCGCCCGATTTCCATCCAAAGTTTGGCCATATTGGCGTCTTGCGGGCCAGCAACGGCCAAGGCTTTGTCGCCCTGATCAGCCCCTTTAGACTGCTCAGCCCGGCCAGACGACTCAGGCGTTGAGGTGCGCGACAAATTCAGGCGCGGCGCGCTCAGCTTTTTGCTGATGCTGGCATCGCCACACAAGGGGCATTGCACCAGCGCGCGCGCCTGTTGCGATTGAAAGTCTTCCTCAGAACCAAACCAACCCTCAAAGGCGTGGCCTTGGGCGCACTGCAAATCAAGGACCTTCATGGGGCGTCCTGCCAATGCAGCGGCCACGCACCGCTAAGGTAGTTTTGGAGCCAGAGCGCGCCAGTCAGGGTTTTGGCGTCAGTGATACGGCCATCGCGGCACCAGGCAAAAAATTCGTCTGTGCTGGCGCTGAACACCTCTAAAAATTCACCAGCGTCCAACTGGCTCGGGCCGGCCTGCAGGCCTTGGGCAAACCAAATGTCGATGTACTCGGTGGAATAGGAAATGCAGGGATGCACTACCCCGGCGTGTGCCCATTGCGTGGCGCTGTAGCCGGTTTCCTCGCGCAGTTCGCGCTGGGCGCAAAGCAGCAAATCTTCTTGGCCATCGCGCTTGCCCGCGGGCAGTTCGATCATCACCTGGCCTACCGGGTAGCGGAACTGGCGTTCTAGCACGATGCGGGTTTGGCCTTGGTCATTCATCAGTAATGGGATCACCATCACTGCACCCGGATGCACAACATATTCGCGAAAACTGCTAGTTGCGTCTGGCAGCGTCACCTGGTCGCTAAAGACTTGCAGAAAGCGACCAGACAAGATTTTGTCGCTGCTCTGGCGCAGCTCGCGCAGGCCGGCGTCGGACACAGCGCTATTTGTGAATTGCGTGTGGCTGGGCATAGCGCACTACCCGATTAGTAGAAACCGATGGCGTTCAAGTGCCCAGCATTTGCAAAACGGACTGCGCTGACAAAGCCATCAGACCGGCGGGGAAGATGCCTAGCAGCAGCACCAGCGCGCCGTTAAGCGCCAACACAACGCGCACATCAGCACCGGCCACGACTTCGTTCGCCGTGATAGGCGCATCAAAGTACATCACCTTGACCAAGCGCAGGTAATAGAAAGCGCCTACCAGAGACATCAAGACCGCGTAAATTGCCAAGCCAATGTGCATGGCCTGGCCCGAGGCGATCAGCGCTTGCAGCACCGAGAGCTTGGCGTAAAACCCTACCAGCGGCGGGATGCCAGCCATAGAGAACATGCAAGCGGCCATGACACCGGCGTACAAAGGGCTGCGTTGGTTCAGGCCGGCGAAGTCGGCAATCTCTTCGCTTTCAAAGCCTTCGCGCGCTAGCAACATGATGACGCCGAAGGCTGCCAGCGTAGTCAATACATAGGTGACGACATAAAACATGGCCGAGCTGTAGGCATTGGCGGTGGAAATGGTGTTGCCATTGATCACGCCCGAGAAGATGCCGATCAACACAAAGCCCATCTGGGCAATGGTGGAAAAGGCCAGCATGCGTTTGACGTTGGTTTGCGCAATAGCAGCAAAGTTACCGATAAAAAGCGAGGCCACGGAGAGCAACATCAGCATCTGTTGCCAGTCGATAGCCAAGGGCAACATGCCTTCCACCAACAAGCGCATGGTGACGGCAAAAGCCGCCAGCTTGGGCGCGCCACCAATCATCAGCGTGACTGCCGTAGGCGCGCCTTGGTAGACATCGGGGATCCACATGTGAAAAGGCACCACACCCAGCTTGAAGGCCAGTCCCGAGACGATAAACACCAAGCCAAATACCAGCACTTGGTGGCGAACATGGCCGGTGGAGATTGCACTAAAGACTTCGTTGATATCCAGCGAGCCGGTGGCGCCGTACAGCATGGACATGCCGTAGAGCAAAAAGCCCGAGGCCATCGCGCCCAGCACAAAATACTTCATCGCCGCTTCGACGGCTTGTACGTTATCGCGACGCAAGGCGACCAAGGCGTAGCTGGACAGCGTCAGCAACTCCAGGCCCATGTAAATGATGAGGAAGTTATTGCCCGATATCATGATGAACATACCCAGCAGCGCGAACATGGACAGGGTAAACAACTCCCCACCGCGCAGCATGTCACGCGCACCCGCATAGGGGCGCCCATAGACCAGCGTGACCATCACTGCCACGGTAGCAAAACACTTCAGCCAAGCAGCCATCGTGTCGGCGATCACCATATTGCCAAAGCCGTAAAGCGTGAGGCCGGTGCTAGCGAAAAAGCCTTCTATCAGGGCGACGAGGCCCAAAGTAATCAGCGTCAAGGTATAGGTGTAGCCGCGCAGTGGGCCTTGGGGGCGCAGGTCCAGCAAGGCGATGGCGCAGGCCATGGCCAAAAGAACGGCCTCGGGGAATATGGCAAACCAGCTGATTTCGTCGATCATGGTGTATTTCTCAATTCGCAGCCATCAAGGCAGCTTGGACTGGGCCACGTGCTGCAGCAGGCCGGCCACCGAGGCATCCATCACATCGGTAAAGGGTTTGGGGTTGATGCCCATATAAAGCACCGCGACAGCCAGTAGCGCCAGCATGACAAATTCGCGGGCGTTGATGTCTTGCAACTCTTGGACGTGATGGTTGGTAACCGGGCCCAGGTACACGCGTTTGAACATCCACAAGGTATAGGCGGCGCCAAAAATCAAGGCGCTGGCTGAGGCCATGCCGATCCAGAAATTGAACTTCACCGCGGCCAGAATGACCATCCATTCGCCTACAAAGCCTGCGGTGCCAGGCAGGCCGCAGTTGGCCATGGCAAACAACAAGGCGAAGGCCGAAAAGCGCGGCATGGTGTTCACAACACCGCCGTAGCTGGCGATCTCGCGCGAGTGCACGCGGTCGTACAACACGCCGATAGACAAGAACATGGCGCCCGAGACAAAGCCATGCGCAATCATTTGCACAATGCCACCGGCCATGCCCAAGTCGTTAAAAATGAAAAAGCCCAAAGTAACAAAGCCCATGTGCGCGACCGACGAATAGGCCACGAGTTTTTTCATGTCTTGCTGCACCATGGCCACCAGGCCCACATAGACCACGGCTACCAATGACAAGGTAATCATCAGGCCTGCCCACTCGTGCGCTGCGTCAGGTGCAATCGGCAAAGAAAAGCGCAGGAAACCATAGGCGCCCAACTTGAGCATGATCGCCGCCAGCACGGCTGAACCACCGGTAGGCGCCTCGACGTGCACATCGGGCAACCAGGTATGCACCGGCCACATCGGCACCTTGACGGCAAAGGCGGCAAAGAAGGCAAAGAAGATGGCCGTCTGTGCGGTCTGGCTAAGCGGCAATGCATGCCAATCGGCAATATCAAAACTGCCGTTGGAGGTAATGTAGAGGTAAATCAGCGCGACCAAGGTCAGCAGCGAGCCGAGCAAGGTGTAGAGGAAAAACTTGAAGGCCGCGTAAATTTTGTTCGGGCCACCCCAGATACCGATGATCAGGTACATGGGTATCAGCGTGGCTTCGAAAAACACGTAAAACAAGAGGCCGTCCAAAGCGCAGAACACGCCGATCATCAGGCCCGACAAAATCAGGAAGGACGCCATGTACTGGCTGACTTTGTGGGTGATGGATTCCCACCCAGCAATGACTACCACTACGTTGATAAAAGCGGTCAGCAGTACAAACCAAAACGAGATGCCGTCCACACCCAAGTGGTAATTGACGTTAAAGCGCTCGATCCACATGCTGTTTTCAACGAACTGCATTTCGGCGGTGCCGAGTTGGAAACCTGCATACAAAGGCAGGGTCACCAGGAAACCAGCGAGCGCGCCGATCAGCGCCACCCATCGCACCGCACCGGCTTGCTCATCCCGGCCCAAGGCCAGGAGCACGACGCCAAAAACAATCGGCGTCCAAATAGCGAGGCTCAACAATCCCATTGGTATTTTTCCCTTATTTGTTGAGCCAGACAAAGTAGGTCATGAGGACAAAAATGCCCAAAATCATGACCAGCGCGTAGTGGTAGAGGTAGCCAGACTGCAAGCCGCGCACCCGCTTGGATACCCAGCCCACCAGCTTCCAGGAGCCATTGACGAAGAATCCGTCGATGATGGCTCGGTCGCCGCCCTTCCACAAACCATTACCCAACATACGCGCACCGCGCGCCAGCACGTTTTCATTGAACCAGTCCATGTAGTACTTGTTTTCCAGCAAGACAACGATGGGACGCAGGCCACGCCCGATGGCGGCTGGCACCGCCGGATTGATGAGGTACATATACCAAGCGGTGACGACACCGGCCAGCGCAAGCCAAAATGGCGCGGTGCTCAGCCCATGCAGTGCCATAGCCATCGGGCCGTGGAAAGCTGCTTCTAATTCCTTCATCGCGTGGTGGCGGGTAGCGTCCACCACGATGGCGTCTTTGAAGAACTCGCCAAAGAGCATCGGCTCGATGGTCATGAAGCCGATGACGACCGAGGGGATCGCCAACAACACCAGCGGCAGCCACACCACCCAGGGGGATTCATGCGGGCTATGGTCGTGGGGGTCGCCATGGCCATGGTCATCGTGGCCGTGGTGGGCATCGGGGTTTTGGTCGTAGCGCTCTTTGCCGTGGAAGACCAAAAAGTACATGCGGAAAGAATAAAAGGCCGTTACAAACACACCGGCCAAAACCGCAAAGTGCGCAAACCCGGCAGCAGGTAAGTGGCTTTCGGCCACGGCTTCAATAATGCTGTCCTTGGAATAAAAGCCAGCGAAAAACGGTGTGCCGATCAGCGCCAAAGAACCTAACAGCGAAGTGATCCAGGTGATCGGCATGTACTTGCGCACGCCGCCCATCCAGCGGATGTCCTGGTTGTGGTGCATGCCGATGATGACCGAACCTGCACCTAAGAACAACAAGGCTTTGAAGAACGCATGCGTCATCAAATGGAACACCGCTACCGAGTAGGCCGAAGCCCCCAGGGCCACCGTCATATAACCTAGCTGCGACAGCGTGGAATACGCCACTACGCGCTTGATGTCGTTTTGGATGATGCCCAAAAAGCCCATGAACAGGGCGGTAATCGCTCCCACGACCAATACCAAGTTAAGCGCGGTATCGGACAACTCAAACAGCGGCGACATGCGCGCCACCATAAAGATGCCAGCCGTCACCATGGTCGCGGCGTGGATGAGCGCGGAAATAGGTGTGGGGCCTTCCATGGAATCAGGCAACCAAACGTGCAGCGGAAACTGTGCCGATTTACCCATGGCGCCGACAAACAAACAAATACAAGCCACCGTGAGCAGCATCCAGCTGGTGCCGGGCAGGGTCAGCGCCGCCAGTTCAGGGGCTTTGCTAAAAATCTCTGCGTAATTGAGCGTACCGGCGAATGCGGCTATCAGGCCAATGCCCAGAATGAAGCCAAAGTCGCCCACGCGGTTGACCAAAAAGGCTTTCATGTTCGCAAAAATAGCGCTAGGTTTGTTGTACCAAAAACCGATCAACAAGTAGGACACCAGGCCGACCGCTTCCCAGCCGAAGAAAAGCTGCAAAAGGTTGTTGCTCATGACCAGCATCAGCATGGAGAAGGTGAACAGCGAGATATAGGAAAAGAAGCGGTTGTAGCCCTCGTCTTCGTCCATATAGCCAATGGTGTAGATGTGCACCATCAGCGACACAAAGGTCACCACGCACATCATCATCGCGGTCAGGCCGTCGACCAGAAAGCCGATTTCCATCTTCAAGTCGCCCACCACCATCCAGGTGTAAAGCGTTTCATTCAAACGCGCGCCGCTTTGGACGACGGCTTGCAAAGTGAGCGCGGAGATGATGAAAGAGATCAGCACCCCGGCAATCGTCAAGGTGTGGGTGAGCGTGCGCCCGATGCGGTTTCCGCCGAACTTGGTGCCAAAAATACCGGCCAGCAGTGCGCCGACCAGCGGGGCCAGGGGCACGATTAGCAGCGTGGCTGCGTTGAGACTTGCTTGCATCGTTGTCTTAGCCCTTGAGCGTATTGAGTTCGTCCACGCTGATGCTGGACTTGGCCCTGAACAAGAGCACCAAAATGGCCAGGCCGATGGCCGACTCGGCAGCGGCCACGGTCAGGATAAAGAACACAAACACCTGGCCGTGCATGTCGTTGAGGTAATGCGAGAAGGCGACGAAATTGGTGTTCACCGCCAGCAGCATCAGCTCGATGGCCATGAGCAAAACAATCAGGTTGCGGCGGTTCAAAAAGATGCCCACCACCGATAGCGCAAACAACATTGCGCCCAGGGACAAAAAGTGGCCCAGTGTCAGGGTCTTCATCATGCTTTGGTCTCCGGTGGGGCGGCCGCCTCGGGGGGCGCAGGCGCGGGGGCTTCTTGCGTGGCGTCCATCTTGAGCACCGTCATGCGGTCTTGCGCTTTGACGCGCACTTGGTCGCCGGGGCTGACGTATTTGCTGTCTTTGCGCGCGCGCAGCGTCAGCGCAATCGCGGCAATCATGGCCACCAGCAAAATCGCAGCGGCAATTTCTAATGGATAGATGTATTCGGTGTAAAGCAGCTTGCCCAATTGCTGGGTGTTGGACGGGCCGCCCACGGCATTGTTCGCCGCCGCCGGGTCATCGACCACACGAAAGCCGCCCAGCAGCACCGCCGCCATTTCCAGCGCAATCACCACGCCCACCGCAGCGGCCAGCGGGAAGTGGTTCCAAAAGCCGACGCGCAGGTTCTCGACGTTGATGTCCATCATCATCACTACGAACAGGAACAGCACCATCACCGCGCCGACATAGACCAGCACCAGGGTAATCGACAGGAACTCGGCTTTGAGCAGCATCCAGATCATGGCGGCCTGGAAAAAGGTGAGCACCAAAAACAATGCGGCATGCACCGGGTTGCGGGCGGTAATCACCCGAAACGCCGCAATCAGCAAAACCGCCGAAAAGGCGTAAAACAAACCGGTGGTAACACTCATGGTGGCAAACTTTCTTGCAGAGGCTTAGCGGTACTTGGCATCCGCCTGCTTGGCCGCAGCGATCTCGGCTTCATAGCGGTCTCCGACCGCCAGCAACATGTCTTTGGTGAAATACAAGTCGCCCCGCTTTTCACCGTGGTATTCCAGAATATGCGTCTCCACAATCGAGTCCACCGGGCAGCTTTCTTCGCAAAAGCCGCAAAAAATGCACTTGGTCAGGTCGATGTCGTAGCGCGTCGTGCGGCGCGAACCGTCCTCGCGCACATCGGATTCGATGGTGATCGCCATCGCGGGGCAGACCGCCTCGCAAAGTTTGCAGGCGATGCAGCGCTCTTCACCGTTTTCATAGCGGCGCAGCGCATGCAGGCCGCGAAAGCGCGGCGAGAGCGGTGTCTTCTCTTCCGGAAACTGCACCGTAAATTTTTTGCGGAAGGCGTAGCGCATGGTTAGCGCCATGCCTTTGAACAACTCGATCAGCAAAAAGCTGAGCAAAAAGTCTTTAAGCGAAAAGGCAGCGGGCTTGTAAGCAATGCTTGGCATGTCTGTCTCTTACTTCCAGATATTGAATGAGGTCTGCATCCAGCCGCCGACCACGACCAACCAGACCAAGGTGACGGGGATAAAGATTTTCCAACCCAGACGCATGATCTGGTCATAGCGAAAGCGTGGGAAGGTGGCACGCACCCAAATAAACAGGCTGACGATGGCACAGGTTTTCAGGCCGAGCCAAATGCCACCGGGAATCCAATCAAGCGCCGCCACTGGCGAGAGCCAGCCGCCCAAAAACATGACCGACGCCAGAATCGCGACCAGCCACATATTGGCGTACTCGGCCAGATAAAACATGGCATACGACATACCGGAATACTCGACCATGTGCCCCGCCACAATTTCGGCCTCGCCCTCGACCACGTCAAAAGGGTGGCGGTTGGTTTCGGCCAGGCCAGAGATCACATAGACCACAAAAATCGGCAAAAGTGGCAGCCAGTTCCAGGACAAAAAGCCCAAGCCCTGGTCAGCAAACAGGCCTTTGGATTGCTCGATAACGATCACGCTCATATTCATGCTCCCGGTCACCATCAAGACCACGACCAAGCAAAAGCCCATGGCGATCTCATAGCTGACCATTTGCGCAGAGGCGCGCAAGGCGCCAAGGAAGGCGTATTTGGAATTAGAGGCCCAGCCAGCGATGACCACGCCATAGACTTCCATGGAGGTAATCGCCATCACAAACAACAAACCGGCGTTGATGTTGGCAAGCGCCACATCCGGCCCAAAGGGCACAACTGCCCAGGCAGCCAGAGCGGGCATGATGGTAAGAATAGGCCCGATAAAAAACAGGCCCCGGTTGGCGGCGGCAGGCACCAAAATTTCTTTGGTCAGCAGCTTGAGTGCATCGGCAATCGGCTGCAAGAGGCCCAAAGGCCCGACACGGTTGGGGCCGACGCGCACTTGCATCCAACCCAAAAATTTACGCTCCCACAGCGTCAGGTAGGCCACGGCGCCCAGCAAAGGCAAGAGCACAACCAGAATCTTCATCAGGGTCCAGACCACGGGCCAGACCACGACCGTCCACCAAGTGGCCGCGACGGCTTGCAGGCCTGCGTTGTAGATCGCGTCGATCATGCCTGCACCTCCGCGCTAGCGCGGGCGTCCGCCGTCATTTGCAAGCTGCTTGCGCGGCGCACCAATCCGTCGAGCTGGTAAATGGCAGCGGTGCAAGGTGCCGATCCGGGGCCCGCTTGCGTGGGCTGGCTGCTGGCGTTGTTCAGGCGCTCAGCGCTCAACTGCTCAGGGGCAGCGCCCGCGAAGATTTCGTGCAGCACATCTTGGGAAGACTCTTGCGCAAAGCCGTCGATCTTCATCATGTTGCCCAGCACGCGTAACACTTTCCATGCCGGCCTGGCCTCGCCCTGCGGCTTGACAACGGCATGGAAGCTTTGCACCCGGCCTTCGGCATTGACAAAGGTGCCCGAAGTTTCGCTAAACGGTGCGATGGGCAGCAACACATCGGCGCACTGCATATTGGCTTTGAAGGGCGAGAGGCTGACCACCATTTGCGCTTGTGCCAGTTGGGCCAAGGCGGCTTGTCCGGCAGCGCTATCGAATTCGGGCTCGTTATTGAGCAGCAAAACGGCTTTGAGCGCACCGCCCAGCATCTGGCCCGCATGCAAACCGCCTTGCCCCGGATCAGCGTGGACGAACTGCGCGCCCACGGTGTTGGCCGCTTCGGTCAGGAAGCCAAAGCTTGCGCCGGTGGCCGTTGCAATCCAGGCCGCGACAGCTTGCAAAGCCGAGGCCTGCGCGTGGTGTGCGGCCCCATTGCCCAGCAAAACCGCTTTGCGTTCGCCACCTAAAAGCGATTTGGCAATCGCCAGTGCCTGGTCGTTGACTGTTGCACTGTTAGGGCAGCTAATTTCGGCCAGTTGCGCCACAGCTGCGGCTATCGATTGCAGATGCGCCAGCCAATCTTGCGACGTGGCTTGTACATCCTGCGCAAGTGGGATCGCCCAATCAGCCGCGTCGCTGCGCAGCGCATGCACCGCGCAGCCACTGCGCGCCGCTTGGCGAACGCGCAGAGCAAACAGCGGATGCTCTTTGCGCAAATGAGTACCCACCAAGAGAACGCGCTGCAAGGTGGAAAGCCCGGCGATGGGCATGCCCAAATGGCGCACGCCATCGGTAGCGGTGAAATCTTGGTTGCGCAAGCGGTGGTCTATGTTCTCACTGCCCAAGCCGCGCACAAGCTTGGATGCTAGGTGCAATTCTTCTAAGGTGCTGTGCGGGCTGACCAAGGCGCCCAGCGCCTCTGAGCCGTGGTTGCTCTTGATTTGTTTGAGGCCATTGGCCACGTATTCCAGGGCGGTTTGCCAATCGACGCTAGACCACTTGCCACCCTGCTTGATCATGGGCGTGTGCAAGCGGTCCGGGCTGCTCAGGGCTTCGTAAGAAAAACGGTCACGGTCTGCAATCCAGCATTCGTTGACCGCGTCGTTTTCCATGGGCACCACGCGCATGACGTGGTTATTTTTCACTTGAATGACCAAATTTGCGCCGGTCGAGTCATGCGGGCTGACCGACTTGCGGCGCGACAGTTCCCAAGTGCGGGCGCTGTAGCGGAAAGGCTTGCTGGTCAAGGCGCCCACGGGGCAGATGTCGATCATGTTGCCCGAGAGTTCGGAGTCCACGGTCTGGCCGACAAAGGTTTCGATTTCCGCATGCTCGCCACGGTGCGACATACCCAGTTCCATGACGCCAGCCACTTCTTGGCCAAAGCGTACGCAACGGGTGCAATGGATACAGCGGCTCATCTCCTGCATGCTGATGAGCGGGCCTACGTCTTTGATAGCCACTACGCGCTTTTCTTCTTCGTAGCGGGAATTGGAGCCACCATAGCCCACGGCCAAGTCTTGCAACTGGCATTCACCGCCCTGGTCGCAAATCGGGCAATCGAGCGGATGGTTGATCAGCAAAAACTCCATTACCGACTGCTGCGCCTTGATGGCTTTTTCGCTCTTGGTGTGCACCACCATGCCATTGGTCACTGGCGTGGCGCAGGCGGGCATAGGCTTGGGGGCTTTTTCAATGTCTACCAAACACATGCGGCAATTGGCCGCAATGCTCAGCTTCTTGTGGTAGCAGAAATGGGGGATGTACGTACCGGCTTTTTCGGCGGCATGCATCACCATGCTGCCTTCAAGCACTTCTACTTTTTTGCCGTCGAGTTCGATTTCAACCATGGTGCTGCACCGATCAAACGTAGGCACCGACCACGCAGGTCTTGTGCTCAATGTGGTGTTCAAATTCGGACCGGAAATGCTTGAGCATGCCGCGCACCGGCATAGCCGCCGCGTCGCCCAGCGCGCAAATCGTGCGGCCCATGATGTTGCCAGCCACGCTATCGAGCGTCTCTAAGTCGCTGGCGCGGCCCTGCCCGTTTTCAATGCGGTCCACCATGCGCCAGAGCCAGCCTGTGCCCTCGCGGCAGGGGGTGCATTGGCCGCAGGACTCGTGCGAGTAAAAGTAAGACAGGCGTCGCAATGACTTGACCATGCAACGCGTATCGTCCATGACGATGACCGCGCCCGAACCCAGCATGGAGCCGGCCTTGGCAATCGCGTCATAGTCCATGGTGATGTCCATCATGATGCTGGCGGGCAATACCGGCGCGGAAGACCCGCCAGGAATAACCGCCTTGAGCGTGCGGCCCGGGCGCATGCCGCCGGCCATCTCCAGCAACTCGGCAAAAGGCGTGCCCATAGGCACTTCGTAATTGCCGGGGCGCTGCACATCGCCACTGACAGAAAAAATCTTGGTGCCGCCGTTATTGGGTTTTCCGCAGGCCAAATAGGCCGCGCCGCCATTGCGGATGATCCAGGGCACCGCAGCAAAAGTCTCGGTGTTGTTGATGGTGGTCGGCTTGCCGTAGAGGCCAAAGCTGGCCGGAAATGGCGGCTTAAAGCGGGGTTGGCCTTTTTTGCCTTCCAGCGATTCCAGCAAGGCCGTCTCTTCGCCGCAGATGTAGGCACCAAAGCCATGCGCTGCATGCAGCTGGAAGCTGAAGTTGCTGCCCATGATGTGCTGACCCAGAAAACCGGCTGCACGCGCTTCTTCCAAAGCCGCCTCAAAACGCTCGTAGGTCTGAAAAATCTCGCCGTGGATGTAGTTGTAGCCCACTGTAATACCCATGGCATACGCGGCGATCGCCATGCCTTCAATCACCGTATGCGGGTTGAACTGCATGATGTCGCGGTCTTTGCAAGTGCCAGGCTCACCTTCGTCGGAGTTGCACACCAGGTACTTCTGGCCGGGAAACTGGCGGGGCATAAAGCTCCACTTCAGCCCGGTCGGAAAACCCGCACCGCCGCGACCGCGCAGACCAGATTCTTTGACGGTGGCAATCACCTGGTCCTGCGTCATGCCCTCGCCGCCGTCCTGGCCCAAAATCTTGCGCAATGCCTGGTAGCCGCCACGCGCTTGGTAGGCTGCAATGCCCCAGTTGCTGCCGTCCAAGTCAGCCAAAATTTGTGCGCCTTTGTGGCGCCCATGGAATGAAGTTTCCCGACCCGTGGCCTGGAACGGTGCCAGAACGTGTTGCAGCGTCATTGCGCGCCCTCCGCTTGCTTGAGGCTAGCTATCAATTGGTCGAGTTTTTCATCGCTCATGAAGCTGCACATGTGGCGGTCGTTGACCAGCAGCACCGGCGCATCGGCGCAAGCGCCCTGGCATTCGCTCGGTTGCAAGGTGAACAAGCCGTCGCTGGTGGTTTCACCGGAATGGACACCTAGGGTTTTTTCTAGATGCGCCATGGCTTTTGCGCCGCCGCCTAGTTGGCAAGGCAGATTGGTGCAGACGTTGAGCTTGTATTTGCCCATCGGCTTTAAGTTGTACATGTTGTAGAAGGTGCTGACCTCATGCACAGCCATCGGCGCCATACCCAGGTAGTCGGCCACCATGCGCTCGTTCTCGGCGCTGACCCAACCTTGCTCCTGTTGCACGATGGACAAACAGGCCATCACAGCGGACTGTTTCTGGTCCGACGGGTATTTGGCGACTTCGCGATCAAAACGCGCCTTGGTGGCATCCGACATCATCGGTCAATCTCTCCAAAAACAATGTCCATGGTGCCAATGATGGACACCGCGTCGGCAATCATGTGGCCCTTGGCCATTTCATTGAGCGCGGCCAAATGCGCAAAACCGGGAGGACGAATCTTCAGGCGGTACGGTTTGTTGGCACCGTCGCTGACGATGTAAATACCAAACTCTCCCTTGGGGTGCTCCACGGCGGCATAGGCCTCGCCCTGGGGCACATGAAAGCCTTCGGTAAACAGCTTGAAGTGGTGAATCAGGCCTTCCATATTCGTCTTCATGGATTCACGCGAGGGCGCAGCCACTTTGTGGTTGTCGGTGATGACCGGGCCGGGGTTGGCCTTGAGCCACTGCACGCACTGGCTGATGATGCGGTTGGACTGCTTCATCTCTTCCATGCGCACCAAGTAGCGGTCGTAGACGTCGCCGGTCTTGCCCACGGGGATGTCAAAGTCCAACTGCGAATACACGTCATAGGGCTGTTTTTTGCGCAAGTCCCAGGCGATACCGGAGCCGCGCAGCATGGGGCCGCTAAAGCCCATGTTGAGCGCACGCTCAGGCGTGACGATGCCGATGTTGACGGTACGCTGCTTCCAGATGCGGTTATCGGTGAGCAACGTGTGGTACTCCGACAAACACTGCGGGAAGCGCTGGGTAAAGTCTTCGATGAAGTCCAGCAGCGAGCCCTGGCGGTTGACATTGAGTTCGGCAATGCCTTTGGCGTTGCGAATCTTATTGGCCTTGAACTGCGGCATGGTATCGGGCAGATCGCGGTACACGCCGCCGGGCCGGAAATACGCAGCATGCATGCGCGCACCGCTGGCCGCTTCGTACATATCAAACAAATCTTCGCGCTCGCGGAAGGTGTAGATCAAAATCGTCGAGCTGCCGCAGTCATTACCGTGCGAGCCCAGCCACATCAGGTGGTTGAGCAAGCGGGTGATCTCGGCATACATCACGCGGATGTATTGCGCACGGATAGGCACTTCGATACCCAACAACTTTTCGATGGCAAGGCAGTAAGCGTGCTCATTGCACATCATGGACACATAGTCCAAGCGGTCCATATAGGGCAAGGCCTGGATGTAGGTCTTGGACTCTGCCAGTTTTTCGGTGGCGCGGTGTAAGAGGCCGATATGCGGGTCAGCGCGCTGGATGACTTCGCCGTCCAGCTCCAAGACCAAACGCAGCACGCCGTGTGCAGCCGGGTGCTGAGGACCGAAGTTAAGGGTGTAGTTTTTGATTTCAGCCATGGCGAGCCCTGCTTAGTGCAGGCCTCCGTAGTTCTCTTCGCGGATGATGCGCGGCGTGATTTCACGCGTCTCAATCGTCACCGGCTGGTAGATTACCCGCGCCTGCTCGGCGTCGTAGCGCATTTCAACATGGCCGGTGGTGGGGAAGTCTTTGCGGAAGGGATGACCGATAAAGCCGTAGTCGGTCAGGATGCGGCGCAGGTCATCATGGCCTTCAAACACCACGCCAAACAGATCGAACGCTTCACGCTCAAACCAATTGGCCGAATTCCAGACATCGTTGATCGAATCGAGCACCGGCATATCGTCGTCGGTAGCAAACACTTTGAGGCGCACGCGCTGATTTAAGCTGATCGACAACAAATGCACCACCACGCAGTAGCGCGGACCTTCGTAACGGCCGTCGCCATACGTGGAGTAGTCCACCGCGCACAAATCCATCATCTGCTCAAATTGGCAGCCCGCACTGTCGCGCAATAACAGTGCTACAGCGTGATAGTCCGCGGCGGACACCAGCACTTTGACTTCACCCAGATCTACCGAAATGCGTTTGACTTTGTCACCCAGCGCCTGCGCAATAGCAGCCTGGGTATCTTCAGGACGAACAGAATAAGAAGTCATGGATGGGGTCAGGCGCGCGCGATGGTTTCGGTGCGGCGGATTTTTTGTTGGAGTTGCAAAATGCCGTAAAGCAGCGCCTCAGCCGTAGGCGGGCAACCGGGTACATAGACATCAACCGGCACGATGCGATCACAACCGCGCACCACTGAGTAGCTGTAGTGGTAATAGCCGCCCCCGTTGGCGCAGGAACCCATACTGAGCACCCAGCGCGGCTCGGACATTTGGTCATAGACTTTGCGCAGTGCCGGCGCCATCTTGTTGCACAGCGTGCCCGCCACAATCATGAGGTCGGACTGGCGCGGGCTGGCGCGAAATACTTCCGAGCCAAAGCGGCTGATGTCATAACGCGCCGCAGCCGCATGCATCATCTCCACCGCACAGCAGGCCAGGCCGAATGTCATGGGCCAGATAGAGCCGGTCTTTGCCCAGTTGACGACTGCGTCGTAGCTGGTGGTGGCAAAGCCCTCTTTGAATACGCCTTCAATCATGGTGTCATTCCCAGTCAAGGGCCCCTTTTTTCCATTCGTACACAAAGCCCACGACAAGGATGGCCAAAAACAGCATTACGGCCCAAAAGCCCACCGGACCAATTTCTTTGAGCGACACCGCCCAAGGAAACAGGAAGGCAATTTCCAGGTCAAACAAAATGAACAAGATGGCGACCAGGTAGTAGCGCACATCGAACTTCATGCGGGCGTCTTCAAAGGCTTCGAAGCCGCATTCGTAAGGGGAATTTTTGGCCTGATCAGGCCGGTTGGGACCGAGGATGTAACCCAGTACCTGGGGAATGATGCCGATAGCGACACCGACCAGAATGAACAGCAAAACAGGAAGGTATTGGTCCAGATTCATAGCTATGTAGGGCTCGTCCGACAGTAAGTCTGGTTATTTGCATGACCCTTACGGGCACGTAGTTCGTTCTTGCTATGGTGCCGTCGGCGAGACTCGAACTCGCACAGCTTTCGCCACTACCACCTCAAGATAGCGTGTCTACCAATTTCACCACGACGGCGGCATTTCAAACCAACAAGGCCAAGAGCTTCTGTGCCGCTCTCAAGGACCTGATTAGCCACTGAGTTTACCCTGATTTACAAAGGCTACCCGAGGGACTTTTGGACTTTGTAACCAGGCTCAATTCGCCGGGATTTGGGCTGCGCCAGAGGCCGCAGGCGCTGGGGATGCGGCACTGGCCGACGCTGCGGCCGGGGCGGCGACGCTGGCCGCCTCTAGCACGCTACCGCTGCTGGCCGGGCGCAGGTTACCGAAATAGGCTAGGGCCAAAGTGGCGGTAAAAAATACGGTAGCCAGCACAGCGGTGGTGCGCGACAAAAAGTTAGCGCTGCCGCTGGCGCCGAACAAGCTGCCCGAGCCACCGCTGCCAAAAGCCGCACCCATGTCGGCGCCTTTGCCATGTTGGATCAAGATCAAACCGATCATCGAAATTGCGGAAATCATCTGTACTGTCAGGATGATCGTAACCAAATAACTCATCTTCTACTCCTGGAAAAAGCTGTTTGAACCGCTTTACTGCGCGGCCTGAATAATCGATAAAAAATCTGCCGCCTTCAAAGAGGCACCGCCAATCAGGCCGCCGTCAATATCGTGCTGGGCCAGCAAGGACGCGGCATTGCCGGCGTTCATGCTGCCACCGTACAAAATACGCACCCGGCCAGCGCTGGCACTGGCCGCTTGCAATTGCTGACGCAACACTAAATGCACTGCCTGTGCTTGTTCGGGGCTGGCTGTTTTGCCCGTACCAATAGCCCATACCGGCTCGTAGGCAAGCACAATTTCGCTAATGCAGTGACCGTTGAGATGCACCACCGCTGCCAGTTGGCGCTTGATCACGGCTTCGGTATCGCCCGCTTCACGCTCGGCGAAAGTCTCGCCGACGCACACAATGGGTGTAATACCTGCGGCCAAGGCGCGCTGCGCTTTAGTGGCCACCAAGGTATCACTTTCCTGGTGGTACTGGCGGCGCTCCGAATGGCCCACCAAACAGAACCGTACGCCGAAATCTTTGAGCATGGCCGCCGAGCTCTCGCCGGTAAAGGCACCGCTTTCTTGGGCCGATACATCTTGGGCGCCTAATGCCAAGGCACTACCTTGGGTCAGCGACTGCAATTGCGCCAAGTAGGGAGAGGGCACGCAGACCGCAACATCACAAGCCCAAGCTTGCCCGCCCTGGGCGAGCAAGGCTTGAACCAGCGCAGTATTGGCCGCCAGCGAACCGTTCATCTTCCAGTTACCGGCAATCAGCTTTTTCATGCACCGTCCCACTGCAAGACGATTTTGCCAATGTGCTGGCTCGCTTCCATCTCGGCATGGGCCTGCGCCGCCTGCGCCGCCGGATAAGCTGCATGCAGCACCGGCTTGATTGCGCCGCTTTCCAGCAAAGGCCAAATATGGCGCTGCAAAGACTGGGCGATAGCGGCTTTGAAAGCGACAGGCCGGATGCGCAAGGTAGAGCCGGTAATCGTCAAGCGCTTACGCAAAACCAAACCGGCATTGAACTCCGCCTTCACCCCGCCCTGCACCGCGATAAACACCAAACGCCCATCTTCGGCCAGGCAATTGACTTCTTTGTTCACATAGGCACCGGCCACCATATCAAGCACCACGTCCACACCGCGCTTGTTGGTGATGCGGGCCACCTCGGCCTCAAAATCCTGGGTTTTGTAATTGATGGCATGGTCCGCGCCCAAGGCCAAGCAGGCTTTGCATTTGTCGTCATTGCCTACGGTAACAATCACGGTAGCGCCCATAGCCTTGGCCATTTGGATGGCGGTGACACCAATCCCGCTAGAGCCGCCTTGGATCAGTATGGTTTCACCGGCCTGCAAGCGGCCGCGGTCAAAGACATTGCTCCACACGGTAAAAAAGGTTTCGGGCAAGCCCGCTGCGTCGGAGTCGCTCCAGCCCTTGGGCACTGACAGGCATTGGCCCACGGGCGCCACGCACCATTGCGCATAGCCACCACCGGCCACTAAAGCACACACACGATCGCCCACTTTGAAGCCCGCTGCTGCCATAGCCTGCGCGTCGCCGGACTCGATGACGCCTGCCACTTCGAGCCCCGGAATATCCGAGGCGCCAAGAGGTGCGGGGTAATGCCCCAGGCGCTGCAACACGTCCGGGCGGTTGATGCCGCTGGCCGAAACGCGAATTAGCACCTCGCCGCTAACGGCCACAGGCGCGGGCCGCTCAGCCAGGCGCAGCACCTCTGGCGCACCGAAACTGGAAATCTCAACGACTTGCATAGGCTAAAGACCCTTGTCCGCTGGTAATTCAATAGGCCGGTGGCCTTGCGGCAACCGGCACCCTATCGATCAATGCTGTTCGTTGTGGACAGGACGATCGAGCAAGGCTTTCATGGACAACTTGACCCGGCCTTTTTCGTCCGTCTCGAGCACTTTGACGCGCACGATCTGGCCTTCAGACAGGTAGTCGGTGACCTTTTCCACACGCTCATGCGCGATCTGGCTGATGTGCAGCAAACCGTCTTTACCGGGCAGCAGGTTGACCAATGCACCGAAATCCAAAATCTTGGTGATCGGGCCTTCATAGACCTTGCCGATTTCCACTTCAGCAGTGATCTCTTCGATGCGGCGCTTAGCCTCCTCAGCCTTGGCTGGGTCGCTGGAGGCGATGGTGATGGTGCCGTCTTCCTCGATGTTGATTTGGGTGCCGGTCTCTTCGGTCAGCGCGCGGATCACCGCGCCGCCTTTGCCGATCACGTCACGGATTTTCTCGGGGTTGATCTTCATCGTGAACAGACGCGGTGCGAAGTTGGAGACTTCGGCTTTGGCACCGGCCATGGCTTCTTGCATCTTGCCCAAAATGTGCATGCGCGCTTCTTTGGCCTGGGCCAATGCCACTTGCATGATTTCTTTGGTGATGCCTTGGATTTTGATGTCCATTTGCAAAGCGGTAATACCGTGCGTGGTACCGGCCACTTTGAAGTCCATATCGCCCAAATGATCTTCGTCGCCCAAGATGTCGGTCAACACCGCAAAGCGGTTGTCTTCCTTGATCAGGCCCATGGCGATACCAGCCACGTGTGCCTTCATGGGCACGCCAGCGTCCATCAGCGACAAGCAACCACCGCAGACCGAAGCCATGGACGAGGAGCCGTTGGACTCGGTGATTTCAGACACCACACGCATGGTGTAGGGGAAGTCTTCTTTGCTGGGCAGGCAAGCGGCCAAAGCGCGCTTGGCCAGACGGCCATGGCCGATTTCACGGCGCTTGGGCGTGCCCACACGACCAGTTTCGCCGGTCGCAAACGGAGGCATGTTGTAGTGCAGCATGAAGCGGTCTTCGTAGTCGCCGCTCAGGGCGTCAATGCGCTGGGCATCGCGCTCGGTACCTAAGGTGGTGACCACCAGCGCCTGGGTTTCGCCGCGTGTGAACAGGGCAGAACCGTGGGTGCGGGGCAGTACGCCATTACGGATTTCGATAGCGCGAACGGTGCGCGTGTCGCGGCCATCAATCCGGGGCTCGCCCGCCAAGATTTGGCTGCGCACAATCTTGGCTTCGATTTCGAACAACAGGCCTTCTATGCCTACGCTGTCAAACGCAGCGCCTTCGGCTTTGAGTGCAGCCATCACGTCGGCATAAGCGACGCGGCAGGCTTGGGTGCGGGCTTGCTTGTTGCGAATTTGATAGGCAGCTACCAGTTTGTCTTTAGCAAGGCCGTCGATCTTGGCAATCAGCGCTTCGTCTTTGGCGGGGGCTTTCCAGTCCCACACGGGTTTACCTGCGTCGCGCACCAGTTCGTGGATGGCGTTGATGGCGATATTGCCTTGCTCGTGGCCAAACACCACGGCGCCGAGCATGATGTCTTCGGACAATTGCTGCGCTTCGGACTCGACCATCAACACAGCCGCTTCGGTACCGGCAACCACCAGATCCATCACCGAATCTTTGCGGGCGGTCTGGCCGGGGTTGAGGATGTATTGGCCATTGACATAACCCACGCGGGCCGCGCCGATGGGGCCGCTAAATGGGACGCCGCTGACAGACAAAGCTGCGCTGACGGCAATCATGGCGGCGATGTCTGCGTCCACTTCGGGGTTGAGCGACACGGTGTGCACCACCACGTGCACTTCATTGAAAAAGCCTTCGGGGAACAAGGGGCGGATGGGGCGGTCGATCAGGCGGCTGGTCAGCGTCTCGAACTCGCTGGGGCGGCCTTCGCGCTTGAAGAAGCTGCCGGGAATCTTGCCTGCTGCATAGCTTTTTTCCAGGTAATCCACCGTCAGGGGGAAGAAATCCTGGCCGGCTTTGCCTTCGGTGCGGGCCACAACGGTGGCCAAAACGACGGTGCCGTCCATATCGAGCAGCACTGCGCCAGTGGACTGACGGGCGATTTCGCCGGTTTCCATGGTGACCGTGTGCTGGCCCCACTGGAAGGTTTTACTAACTTTTTTAAACATGGTCATGGTCAAACTCCATTACTTTCTCAACAGGTGGGAGGTGCAGGCCACCCCGCCAAAGCCCGGATTCAAAGTCACAGCCCACGATGCCATTCCAGAGCCCCTTGGGGCCAAATTGCTCTGGAATGACACAGCTTCGTACTGCTTTCCCTGTCTCCGAAGTAAAAAACGCCTGAGCTAGTGTCCTAACTCAGGCGCTTCGTATTCATATTCCCGAAATTACTTGCGCAGACCCAATTTGGCGATCAGTGCGGTGTAACGGTCTGCGTCTTTGTGCTTGAGGTAATCAAGCAATTTACGACGGCGGCTGACCATGCGCAACAGACCGCGGCGACCATGGTGGTCTTTGGCGTGGGTCTTGAAGTGGGGGGTCAGTTCGTTGATACGAGCCGTCAGCAGGGCGACTTGGACTTCGGGGCTACCGGTATCACCGGCTTGGCGGGCATTGTCTTTAACGACAGCCGCTTTGATTTCAGATGCGATCATGTGTGTTTCCGTAAAAATCTATAAGGACTTGCGATTGCGGCTGGAACTGCTGCAAACGTGCGCTTCGCGAACTGCAAAGCCTGTCGATTGTAACCATGGTTGGCAATGCACCCAGCAGGCGCCTAGGGAGCGGGCCGCTGCATGGCGCAGCTTTCAGGCATGCGGGCCTGGGCGGCGGTCAGGGTTTTGATGACTTTGAAGCCGTAGCCCGAGCCTTCCACGTCAAATTTCACCCCCGGCGCGCCTTGGCGCTCCATGACGCCCACCACCAGCGGCTGCTGAAACTGGTGGTCGCTGGCGCGCATGCTGCCGCTTTGGCCAGCCAAACTGACGCTCACTGACTCCAGGGCGCGCGCAATGTCTGCGGCCTCTGGGGCGGCCCCCTCGGGGCTGCCGCGCTTGCCGGCCTCTCCAATAGCCTGGGCCAGCGCCTCGACCATTAGCTGCATGCGCATATGCACATAGTCGTCATCCGGCTTGGGAAAACGCGCCCGGAATGCCCGGTAAAAGCCCTCGGCCTGTGCCGATTGCACATTAGGTAACCAATCGGCCACGGCAATAACCTTGCCCACACCCGCTTCGCCCATGGCCGCCGGAGCGCCCAGTGCATTACCGTAAAAGGTGTAAAAAGTGCCGTCAAAGCCCGATTCGCGCGCCGCTTTGACCAGCAGCGTCAGGTCCGGCCCAAAATTGCCGGTGACCACAGCCTGCGCGCCGCTGGCCTTGATTTTGGCCATGTAGGGCGCGAAATCTTTGATGCGCAAGAGCGCATGCAACTCATCGCCCGCAATACGCACATCAGGCCTTTGCACCGCCAATTGACGCCGCGCCTCGCGCAACACGCTTTGCCCGAAGCTGTAATCCTGGCCCAGCAGGTACACCGACTTGAGCGCCGTGTCCTCGCGCAGCAGCTCCATCAGCGCTGCCATACGCATGTCGGCATGGGCGTCGAAGCGGAAATGCCAAAAGCTGCACTTTTCATTGGTCAGCGCCGGGTCCACGGCGGCGTAGTTCAGAAACACCACGCGCCTTGCCGGATCGCGGGCGTTGTGCTTGTTTACCGCGTCGATCAAGGCCGCGGCCACTGCCGAGGAATTGCCTTGCAAAATAATCCGTGCCCCGCCGTCGATGGCCAGGCGCAGGGCCGATAGCGCTTCTTGGGTCTGGCCCTGGCTGTCAAAACGCTCCAGTAACAACGGCACCGACGATTTGCCCCAAGGCACGCCGCCGCGCGCATTGACGCGCTCTATAGCCCACACCACATTGCGGTACACCGCTTCGCCGCCGCTGGCGTTGGGCCCGCTCAAGCCCTCAATCAAAGCGAGCTTGATAGGCGCGGGCGCAAGCTGCGCCAAGGCGGCGATCGGGGCCGTTAAACCCACGCAAAAAGCCGCGCCAGATAACGCCAAACAAAGCCTTTTCAAGACCGCAGACAAAACAATAAACATAAGGAAAAAAGCTTGAATTTAGGACAAACGCGCACACCTCGAATGCATGCGGACCTCATGTCGAGGGCCGCGCAGTCTAATCGGAGCCATCCTATGTTTTTGACAGCCACCACTTCCCCTTGGGCTATTCATTCCCTTTCCGCCGCCGATGCACTTACCCGCCGTAAAGCCTACGCCCAAGTCGGTCGCCTAGTGCGCGACCTGAGCGCAAGCGGCGCTACGCCTACACCCAAGCTGGCCGCCAGTCCGCTGCAAGAGGACGACAAAGCCTACCGCTTTAGCCTGGACTTGCCAGGCGTCGGCAAAGAGCATTTGCGCATCCAGATCGAAGACACCGTGCTGCGCGTGGAAACGCTAGAAGGTGCGCCGCGCAGTTACCGCGCGGTGTACGAATTTGCGCAGCAAATCGACAGCGCATCGAGTCAAGCGCGTATGGAGCACGGCGTGCTGCATCTGAGCCTGACGAAAAAACTGCCAGTGAGCAAGGCCGCTGAACTGAACATTTCCTAAGCGTAGCAATCTCAAAGTGACTGCAAAGGCCAGCGCGGCTGCACGTGAAAACCGTAGTCGCGCTTGGCTTCTTGGATGCCGCTTTGCAAGCGCATTGCGGCGGCCAAGGCGATCATGGCGCCGTTGTCGGTGCACAGGTGCAGCTCGGGGTAATGCACCCGCACGCCGCGTGCTGCGCATTGGGCGTTGAGCTGCTCGCGCAGACTCCTGTTCGCGCCCACGCCTCCGGCCACGACCAGTCGTTTTAAGCCTGTCGCCTTAAGCGCAGTCATCGATTTTTTGACCAGCACATCGGCAATCGCCGCTTGCGTGGACGCAGCCAGATCAGCCTGGGCTTGCACAGGCAATGCGCCAAAGCCCGGCGTGGCACCCGAGGCTAAGGTGTATTCCGAAGGCGCAATCGGCGCGCCATGCACGGCCACCATTTTTTGCGACTGCACCAACACCGCCGTTTTGAGCCCCGCAAACGAAAAATCTAAGTCGCCGCTGTGCAATAAAGGGCGCGGCAAGGCATAGGCCTTGGGGTCACCCTGCTCCGCCAACGCCGCCAATGCTGGGCCGCCGGGATAGCCCAGGCCCATGAGCTTGGCGGACTTGTCAAACGCCTCGCCAGCCGCATCGTCAATCGTCTCGCCCAGCATCTCGTAACGGCCGACGCCATCGACGCGCATCAACTGCGTATGCCCGCCCGATACCAGCAGCGCCACAAAAGGAAACTGCGGCGGATCGGCGCTCAGAAATGGCGACAGTAAATGCCCTTCCAGATGGTGCACGCCCAGCACCGGTTTGTCCAAAGCTGCTGCCAGCGCACACGCCAGCCCCGCGCCCACCAAGAGCGCGCCCGCCAAGCCGGGGCCGCGCGTGTAGGCGACCACATCGACTTCGCTCAAGCTGCGCCCGGCAATGGCAATGACTTCGCTCGTGAGCGGCAGCACGCGGCGGATATGGTCGCGGCTGGCCAATTCGGGCACCACACCGCCAAAGGCCTGGTGCATCTCCACCTGGCTGTACAAAGCATGGGCCAGCAAACGCGGCACGGCCTGGCCGTGCAGCTCGACCAAGGCCACGCCGGTTTCGTCGCAGGATGACTCAAAGCCCAGCACCAGCAGGGGCCGCGCGTCCGCGTTTGTAGGCCCGTCAGAAAGTTGGTTGCGCACGCTGGCCGCCGGCGTCACCGGCGACGCAGCCTGGTGTAGGCCCGGGGCACAAGGAGGTGCGGGATCGGCTTGGTTCATAGCGGGCGCCAGTGTAGGCCAGCCCTACGCCACAATGCCGCCATGCCTGACACCGCCCTCGCGCCGCACGACATCGAAAGCCTGGAGCGCGCCACGCTGGACGCCGTCTGCCCCGCTGCGCAAAGCGAGTTGCCGGGCTGGCTGCTGCCGTTTGATGCAGCCGACATCGGGCGGGCGCGCAGCGCCATTCCATTGCGTCATGACGATCTGACCATCACTGCGCTGTCCGCTATCGAACAGCTTTATCGCGACCAGGGTTTGTCACCCAGGTTTCGCATCGCCAACACGCCGGGCCTGCGCCATTGGCAAGACCGCTTGTTGGAGCTGGGTTACCACCAAACCGCACCAGTGCATGTGCAAATAACCTCAATTGCGGACATGCAAGCCGCGGTCCTTCGTTTTTTTGAAACCGAGCGCAAGGGCTTTTTACTGAATGCAATGCAGGCAACAGACCTGGCAACGTCTGTACAAACTTTTGCGCCAACGCAGGATGGCGCAATCCGGCGCGGCAAGGTCGTGGTGCTCGATACGCCCGCCCAGGCCTGGGCCAGCGTCTATACCGCGCAAGGCTTTGACCCAGCGGACGGCGCATTGCGCGTGCAGTTGCTCAGCCGCAGCCGCTTTGCCCGCTACGCCTATGTGCAAAGCGCGGGCGTGTCGCTGGCGGCGGGCACGGCCTGCATTAGCCGCGACTGGCTCAGCGTGCACGGCATGCGAACCCTGCCCCACGCCCAGGGCCAAGGCCTGGGCGCGTCCCTGCTGGCGGCATTTACCGACCTGGCACGCCAGTACGGCATTAGCCGCGCGTTTTTGCAAGTGGAGGCCGACAACGCCCCAGCGCTGGCCCTGTACCGCCGCTTTGGGTTTGACACCGCCTGGACTTACCACTACTGGAAAGCGCCCGCCTGACCTTCGTGGGATAGGGCCACTGCATAAGCTCATACCCAGCAGCTCGCAACCCTCACCGACAATCGCCGCATGGCTATTGGCATGTACTTGCGGGAAATCGGGCGCGGCAAAGACGGGGCGCGGGGGTTGAGCCGCGCGCAGGCGGCTGATTTGTGGGGCCAGTTGCTCGATGGCGCGGTTAGCGATTTGGAAGTAGGCGCTTTTTGCCTGGCCATGCGCGTCAAGGGCGAAACGCCGGAAGAAATGGCCGGTTTTCTGGACGCCACCGCGCCGCGCCTGCACACCGTACCCCATGGCGAAAAGACAGTCGTCGTCATTCCCAGCTACAACGGCGCGCGCAAAATTCCGGTACTCACGCCCTTGCTGGCCCTGCTGCTGGCGCGCGAAGGCCACCCGGTCATGATCCACGGCACACCCACCGAAAATAGCCGCGTGTTCACCTGCGAAGTGCTGGAGCAATTGGGCATTCATCCGCGCAACAGCTTTGCGCCGCTAGCTGCTGGCGAAGTAGCTTTCTATCCCACCGCCGCTTTAAGCACCGGCCTGCAAAGGCTGCTGGAAGTACGCCGCGTGGTGCAACTGCGCAATTCGGCGCACAGCCTGGTCAAGCTGATGAACCCCTGCGCCGGGCCCAGCTTGCTGGTGACCAGCTACACCCACCCGGAATACGCGCACTCCATGGCCGCGACTTTGCAACTGGTGCAGGCCAACGCCCTGCTCTTACGCGGCACCGAAGGCGAGGCTGTGGCCGACGCCCGCCGCCTGCCGAAAATGCAAGGCTTTATCGCCGGTGAAACCGTGTTTGCCCAAGACGCCCAAAGCGGCAGCCTTGGCAGCCTGCCCGCGTTACCCGCTGGCATCGACGCGCTCGGCACCGCTGGCTACATCCACGCCGTAATGGACGGCGCGCAGCCCGTGCCCGCGCCGATTGCGCAACAAGTGATAGAAATCTCGAAACTCATTTCCCGCATGGAAGGGGCTGCATGAAGAACAAGCCACACAAACCACCCGCAACAGCCGTAGGCCAAGTCAGCCTGGTAGGCGCCGGGCCGGGCGACCCGGATTTGTTGACGCTCAAAGCCGTTAAAGCCATTGCCGCCGCCACCGTCATCTTGGTGGACGACCTGGTGAACGAGGCTGTGCTGGCCCACGCCAGCCCCAGCGCCCGCATCGTCTATGTGGGCAAGCGCGGCGGCTGCGCGTCCACGCCGCAGGCCTTTATTGAAAAGTTGATGGTGAGCGAAGCCCATAAGGGCGAAAACGTGGTGCGCCTAAAGGGCGGCGACCCCTTGGTATTTGGCCGCAGCGGCGAGGAGATCGAGGCCCTGCAACAAGCGGGCATCGAGGTGCACGTGGTCAACGGCATCACCGCCGCCTTGGGCGCGCTGGCATCGCTCAACACCGCCCTCACCCACCGCGACCATGCCCATGGCGTGCTGATGGTGACCGGCCACGCCAAGCCCGGCGACCCCGGTACCGACTGGCGCGCGCTAGCCCACACCGCCCGCCAGGCCAAACTCACCCTAGTGGTCTACATGGGCGTAGCCGCCGCACAGCGCATACAAGACGAACTGCTCCACGGTCTAGCCGCCGACACGCCGGTGGCTATCGTGCAAGACGCCACGCTGCCTTCGCAGCGGCGGGCTTTGTGCACCTTGGATTGCTTGCACCAAACGCTGACTGAACAGCGCATGGCTAGCCCTTGTGTCTTGGTGATTGGGGATGTGTTGCGGGGACTGGCTAGCTTGGGGCAAGCGCAAGAGGCGGTGCTGGCACGAGGTCAGATCCGGGCAATGTGAGATGCGATGGACCCTCAGACGGTCTAAAACTGATATGCCTCCGCAGGTTTCTTTGGAGCCTGCCGCTTGAGCTAAGCGGCCAGCGACGAACGCTGTAGCAAGGTTGGTTGCGCATAGCGTTCGTCTAACGCCTAACGGCAAAGTCAAGCCACTACGCGCTTACGGGTTGTCGGGCTTGGACGACCACTTAAATTTCGCTCCACCTCCATACGAAGTGCAGCATTGATACGCGATTGATAGCCAGCCCCTTTAGACTTGAAGAACTCTAGGATGTCTGCATCCAATCGGACCGAAGTGAGCACCTTCGTAGGGGTGGCTTGCGGCCCACGGCCACGCTTCAGTACTGGCGCACCCAGCATGTCCTCAGTCCACGCTGGATTAACTGGGTCATTGACCTTAGCCGAGGTTTTCTTTGGCAACTTGGCGGTAGTAGCGAGCTTCATGTTTTTCTGCCTTTCGCAGCGATATCACGTGAGGCCCTCGCGGGCGCTCGGTGTAAACCATCACAAGCACATCGACCCCAAGAAGACCGAAACAGACCAGGCGCACTTCGCCGTAGCCTTGCCGCTTATCTTCGCGGGTCACTGTGAAGTGGTCCCAGATTGCGTCGCATCCAACGAAGTCAAGCCCGTGCTTCTTGATGTTCAGCTTGCGCTTTGGTTCGTCCCATGTGACCATACTTAATTGTATCTACAAAATAAAGTAATGCGTAGTGAAATTTAACGTCTGAATTCACCGCACTGGCGCATATTTCCGCCACAGGTGCAGTGGAACTATGCTTTAGACACCGAGGCGAACCTCAGCGCGGTCTTTGATTCTTCCGAGACGAACAAGACGAGAGGCAATAGCCCCAAGAGTTTGGTCTGCTCACTTGCTCGGCTTGATCACGCTCGCAAGCATTCTTCTGAGCTCACTATAAATTAAGAATAAATAATATTTACCATTATGTTTTTTTCAATCTAAGCGGGGTACCTTTGCGACAAGTTGTCTGCCTGAGACACCAAAGGCCTTCCCCCACCCGCTACCATACGCCCCGCCAAAAACAACTATCCCCAGCGGGAAGACTTCGTATGCAACTCCTCATCAACGGCCAGCGCACCCACGCCGACGCTGACCCTGCCACGCCCTTGCTGTGGGTGCTGCGCGACCAACTCAATCTGACGGGCACCAAATTTGGCTGCGGTATCGCCGCCTGCGGCGCGTGCACCGTCCATGTGGACGGCCAAGCGGTGCGCTCTTGCGTGACGCCGGTGTCTACGGTGCAGGGTAAAGACGTTCGCACGATTGAATCGCTTGGCAGCGCGGAAAAGCCGCACGCGTTGCAGCAGGCCTGGCTTGCCGAGCAAGTGCCCCAGTGCGGCTATTGCCAAAGCGGCATGCTGATGGCGGCAGCCGCGCTCCTAGCGCGCACGCCCAAACCTACTGATGCCGACATCGACGCGGCCATGAGCAACATCTGCCGCTGTGGCACCTACCAACGCGTGCGCGCCGCGATTCACCGCGCAGCAAACAGCGTAAGTAGTGGCGCGACGAAGAGCGCAAGTAATAGCGCAGATCCCCAAGCAAGCGGGAGCGCAGCATGAAGCGGCGCACGCTATTGCTGAGCGCCCTCGGCGCAAGCGGCGCACTGCTGGTGGGCTGGGGCGTGGCCCCGCCGCGCAGCCGCCTGGGCAGCGCAGACAGCATGTTGCCTACGCAGGGCAGCGTGGGGCTGAACGGCTGGATCAAGATCGGCGAAGACGGCTCGGTGGCGCTGGCCATGCCGCGCAGCGAAATGGGCCAGGGCGTACACACCGCGCTGGCCATGCTGGCTGCTGAAGAGCTGGACATTCCTTTGGACAAAGTGCGCTTAGAGCAAGCCGGGCCCGATGCCCTATACGGCAACGTGGCCGCCGTGCTGGCCTTTTTGCCCTTCCATCCGCAGCAAACCGAAGAGGGTAAGCGCAGCGCGACGGTCAAAACCGCGCAGTGGCTGACGGCCAAAGTCGGGCGCGAGTTGGGCCTGATCATGACCGGCGGCTCGTCCAGCGTGGCCGACGCCTGGGAGCCGGTGCGCCTAGCCGCCGCCAGCGCGCGCGCCAGCCTGGCCCA
>CAMBNY010000002.1 GCA_945869165.1 Comamonas sp. lk
GGCGTGAGTATGGCGGCGCACAGTTCGGGCAAGGTGGCGTTCTTGGCGCCAGAAATTTGCACCTCGCCTTGCAGGCTGCGGCCACCGCGAATCAATAGTTTGTCCATCGCTTAGCCCTTACGCGTTTTGCGCTGCCCATTCGGCAGGCGTAAAAGTTTTCATGGACAAGGCGTGCACCTCATCGGTCTGCATGCGCCTACCTAGCGTGGCATAGACCTGCTGGTGGCGCGCGATCGGGCGTTTGCCTTCAAAGGCGCTGGACACAATCGTGGCATACCAATGTCGGCCATCGCCTTCCAGCGCAATATGCGTGCACGGCAGGCCGGCGGTAATCAGGGCTTGGAGTTGTTCTGCGGTCATGAAAATAGAAGTTTTAGCTGCGGATTTTGTAACCGGTGCGCAGCAAGTTAAGTGCAATCGCAAAGACCAGCAGCATAGAGCCGCCGACCACGCTTAGGCTGAGCCAAGGCGATACATCGCTTACGCCAAAAAAGCCGTAGCGCAACCCATCAATCATGTAAAAGAAAGGGTTGCAATGGCTGACGATTTGCCAGAACGGCGGCAGCGAATGGATCGAATAAAAAACACCGCTTAAAAATGTCATGGGCATGACCACGAAGTTTTGAAACGCAGCCAGTTGGTCAAACTTCTCGGCCCACAAACCGGCAATCAGCCCCAAGGTGCCCATCATGGCCGCGCCCATCACCGCGAACAGGAAAATAAACAGGGGTTGCGCAAAGCTGATGTGCGTGAAAAACGCTGCAATCACAAACACCCCCATGCCCACCACCAAACCACGCACCACGGCAGCGCCCACATAAGCCACAAACCAGTGCCAATAGGACAGCGGCGTGAGCAAGATAAACACCAAGTTGCCCATGACCTTGCTCATGATGAGCGAAGACGAACTATTGGCAAACGCGTTTTGCAAGAGGCTCATCATGGCCAGGCCAGGCACCAAGAAAGCGGTGTAGCTGACCTGGTCGTACACCTTCACATGGTCTTCCAGGGCGTGGCCGAAGATCAGCAAATACAACATGGCGGTGAGCACCGGGCCAGCTATAGTTTGGAAAGCAACTTTCCAAAAACGCAAAATTTCCTTGTAGAGCAGGGTTTGCCAGCCGTTCATGCTGCGGCTCCTGCGGTGTCAGCCACTGGCTGTGCGGCTTTGCCGGAATGCTTTTGCATCACGTCTAAAAACACGTCTTCCAAATCGGCTTTGCGGATTTCTACGTCCTCGGCATGCAGACCGGCTTCGCGCACCGCGGCCAAATAGCGCTCTATCTCCAGCGCGTCATGCGCCGGAAATTGCACGATGCGCCCGGTAACGCGCGCTTGCGTACGCAAGGCCTCGGGCAGCGTGCCTTCCACCTTAAAGCGCAATACGTTGCTGGACGCGGCTTTGAGCAACTCGCTGGTATGGTCCAAAGCTACGATGCGGCCGGACTTGAGCATAGCGATGCGGCCACACAAGGCCTCAGCCTCTTCCAAATAGTGGGTCGTAAGCAAAACGGTATGGCCTTGTTTATTGAGTTTGGCGATAAACTGCCACAAGGTTTGGCGCAATTCAACGTCCACGCCAGCGGTGGGCTCATCGAGCACGATGACCGGCGGCTTGTGCACCAGGGCTTGCGCCACCAAAAAACGCCGCTTCATGCCACCGGACAACTGGCGCATATTGGCCTGGGCTTTGTCGGCCAGGCCTAAGCTTTCTAACAACTCGTCGATCCAGGCCTCGTTATTGCGCACGCCGAAATAGCCGGACTGGATGCGCAAGGCTTCGCGGATATTGAAAAAGGGATCGAATACCAGCTCTTGGGGCACCACGCCAAGCTTTCGCCGGGCCTGTGCGTAGTCGCGCTGCACATCGCTGCCTAACACGCTGACGCTACCTGCACTGGGCCGGGTCAGGCCCGCTAGCATGCTGATCATGGTAGTTTTGCCAGCGCCATTGGGGCCGAGCAAGCCGAAAAACTCGCCTTGCTCAATATCCAGACTGACCTGGTCCACGGCTAGGAATTTGCTGCCTGGCGGCCCTTTGGGCGAGGCATACGCCTTGGAGATCGACTGGAAGGAAATGGCAGGCATAAACGCCGGATTTTACGCCGCAAGCCTTAGCACGCCCCGTGGGCTGAACGATGGGCTTAAACCGGTGCCGGAACTATGGTTTCGGTGTGGGCCTGCGCGCCGTCCTCGAGCAAAGCACGCACACCATAGAGCGAGGCCAAATGCATCAGCCGCACCGGCGCACCCTCGATAGTCAACTGCTTGCCCAAGCGCAGGCAAGCGCGGCGCAATTCCAGCAACACGGCCAGCGCCGAGGAATCGAATTCTTGCAAGGCTTGCGCGTCCAGCAACACGTGCTGAGGGCCTATTGCCATACCGGCAGCCAGCTGCTCTAGGCAGGGGCCGGCCTGGGCATGGGTGAGAACGGCGGGCAAGGCGAGCACGTCAGTTTTTCTTCGCGTTAGATTTATTGCGCGCCGCCAGGGATTCGATCAGGCCATCCACGCCCTTGGCATTGATTTCTTGGGCAAACTGGCTTTTATAGGTCTCCACCAGCCAGACCCCCATCACGTTCAAGTTATAGATGCGCCAGCCGCTGCCTTGGCCGGGCGTTTTTTCCAAACGGTAATCAAGCTGAATCGGGTCACCGCCGCCGCGCACTTCGCTGCGCACCACCACTTCTTTGTCATCGGGACCCGCACGCAAGGGCTTCATCACGATGGTCTGGTCGCTGATTTGCGCCAAGGCCCCGGAATAGGTACGCACCAGGAGAATCTTAAATTCTTCCTGAAGTCGCTTTTGCTGCTCCGGCGTGGCCTGCCGCCAGCTCGGCCCGACGGCAGATGCCGTCATGCGCTGGAAGTCCATGTGGGGCATGATGCGTGTGTCTACCAAGTTGACTACCTTGGCAATATCGCTCCCTCGCATCGTCTTATCCGCTTTGATAAGGTCCAACACTTCGGTCGAGATCCGTTTGACAAAGACATCGGCGGATTCATCAATGGCCCACACAGGCCCAGCCACCAATGGGCCCAAAACCATAAGCAAAATGGCAACAATATATTTCACGGATAGAAAGTACACCAAAAAGATCTCCCTGCGCATGACTTGGTTCGCGTACTGCATCGATGGCACCGTATGCCCATCGGACGGTTGCAGCACAGCACCGGACATTATCCGCGAACGATTCTACGGCTGAACGCCTGGGTCTTCCTGATTTTCCCCGTCGTTCTGAAGGTATTGTCGGCGCTGAAGATAGGAATCTCTGGTGAAGGAATAGGGGTCCAAGGCCCCCGCCTTGACGACATCATCGGCCTGCAGATAGCTTGCCCGCAGGTCGGTAAAACTTAAAACCGTTAAAAAATCGCGAACGTCCACACTATCCAAATGATTGGCGAGGTTGCCTTTCCAGTCAATAGGATAGACAACGACCTCGACCATGGTGCGCGGCCCAAGCAAGGGCACGACTACATACGGACCCGCGGGCAGGCCCCAACGCGACAGCGTCAGGCCCAGGTCCGCAGGATGTCGGTCAATATCCAACTCGGTGGCCACGTCGATCAAGCCCAACATACCCACGGTGCTGTTGATCGCGACCCGCTTAAAGCTGTCGGATGTTGCCTTGCCCCGCAGAGCAAGCGCGTTATTCGGAATCGCCCACGCATCAGCCAAATTGCCAAAAAAATGATTCACGCTATTACGTACCCAGCGAGGTACGACCTCGGTATAAGCCAGCGCAACAGGCCTGAGAACGGCGTGGTCCACGATTTCGTTGAAGGCAAAGACCCCGCGATTGAACACCTCAAAAGGGTCCTGCGCATTAAAAAGCGGCTCTGCCCGTGCGGATAGTGAAAATCCCGCACAAAATATTCCCACCAGACAGGCAAACGCCCGTAGGTGGCGACCGATCAGGCCCAGGCGCATGCTTATTCCACCGCTTTCGTACCAGCGGAGCCCGCCGCTTTGCTGTACAAAAACTGGCTAATCAGGCTCTCCAGTACTACCGCCGACTGGGTGGTGGTGATCAGGTCACCCGCAGCCAGCACGGCTTCTTCGGCACCGGCTTCTATGCCCAGGTATTGTTCACCGAGCAGGCCGCTGGTCAGAATTTTGAGCGAGCTGTCTTTGGGGAAACGGTAACGGCTTTCCATTGCAATATGCACCTGGGCTTGGAAGCTCTTGTCGTCAAAAACAATTTTTTCCACCCGCCCCACCACGACGCCCGCACTGCGCACCGCCGCCTTGGCTTTGAGGCCGCCCACGTTATCGAACTTGGCCGTCACTTTGTAGGTGGACTGGAAATTGAGGCTGAGCAAGTTGGCCGATTGCAGGGCTAAAAACAAAACCGCCACCGCGCCAATCAGCACAAATAGGCCAACCCACAGATCATTTTTAGTACGTTGCATTCGAATTCTTTCTAGTCAAGCGATCGCTAAATCGTAAACATCATGGCCGTCAAGACAAAGTCCATGACCAGCACCGACAAAGAGGCCATCACCACGGTGCGGGTGGTAGCAGCCGCAACGCCTTCTGGCGTGGCCTGCGCCACATAACCCTGCAAAAGCGCGACAAAGGTGACGGCAAAGCCGAAGATGATGCTCTTGATGATGCCATTGCCCACATCACGCCAGACGTCTACGCCGCCCTGGATTTGGCTCCAGAAGGAGCCGGAATCCACGCCAATCATCACCACGCCGACGACCCAGCCACCCACAATGCCCATGGCGCTAAAGACTGCTGCGAGCAAGGGCATGGCAATCACGCCGCCCCAAAAACGCGGTGCCAACACGCGCTGCACCGGGTCTACCGCCATCATTTCCATCACGCTGATTTGTTCACCGGCTTTCATGAGGCCGATTTCGGCGGTCAACGAGGTACCGGCGCGCCCGGCAAACAGCAAAGCGGTAACGACCGGGCCCAGTTCGCGTACCAGGCTCAGCGCCACCAACAGGCCTAGCGCCTCGGACGAGCCATAGCGCTGCAGGGTGTAGTAGCCCTGCAGGCCAAACACAAAGCCGACAAACAAGCCGGAAAACGCAATGATGACCAGCGAGTAATTACCTAAAAAATGAATTTGGTCGCGGATCAGCCCGAAGCGTTGCAAACTGGACTTCAATGTAAACAACAAGCGCACAAACAAGCGCGCGCCGTAGCCGATGTGCGCCAGCTTTTCGCGCACCGAAAAGCCTAGATTGCGCAGGGCTTGGGCCATCATGGTGCAGACCCCGCGCCAAAGTCCTGCGCCAGGTCCGGCGCCGGGTAATGAAAGCGCACCGGGCCGTCGGCTTGGGCATGCACGTATTGGTAGACCAGCGGGTCGGTGCTTTCGCGCACATGCTGGGGCGTGCCTTCAGTGGCGACACGGCCATTGGCCAAAATCACCACATGGTCGGCGATACCAAAGGTTTGTTCCAATTCGTGGGACACAAAAATACTGGTCAGGCCCATGGTGTCGTTGAGCTGGCGAATTAAGTGGGCCGAGGTGCCCAGGGAGATCGGGTCCAGACCGGAAAAGGGCTCGTCGTACATCACCAGTTCGGGGTCTAGTGCAATCGCGCGCGCTAAGGCGATGCGCCGCGCCATGCCGCCGGATACCTCGCTAGGCATCAAGTCCCGCGCGCCGCGCAGGCCCACGGCTTGGAGCTTCATCAACACAATGTCACGAATAAGCGCTTCGGGCAGCTTTGTATGTTCGCGCAAGGGAAAAGCAACATTGTCAAAAACGGAAAGGTCGGCGAACAAGGCACCAAACTGGAACAGCATACCCATGCGCCTGCGTGCTGCATACAAAGCACTTTGGTCCATGGCACCTATGTCCTGGCCATCAAACAGCACCTGGCCGCTTTGACCTCGGATCTGCCCGCCAATAAGTCGCAGCAAAGTAGTTTTTCCGCCACCGCTGGCGCCCATGAGCGCGGTGACTTTGCCACGCGGCACGCTAAAGCTCGTGCCGTCCAATATGAGGCGTTCGTGGTAAGCGAAGCTCAGATTGTCGATGCGTACAAGGGGGTCGGAGACGGCAGGCATAGTGCGAATAATTAGCCCCGCATCATAAGGGCTAGCCCTGCAAATGCCCGCCAGAGGGGGGCACTTGCAGGGACTTGGGCCGGACTTTTACGGAGATTTATGCGGCCGAGCCCCCGCTTACCGCGGCAGTTCGCTGCTGCCCATCAAAAATTCGTCGACCGCGCGGGCGGCCTGGCGTCCTTCGCGGATCGCCCATACCACCAAGGACTGGCCGCGCCGCATGTCTCCGGCGGCAAACACTTTGGGCACGTTGGTGACATAGGCGTTAGCGCCTTCGTTGGCGGCTTTGGCATTGGCGCGGGCGTCTTTGGCGACCCCGAATGCGTCCAGCACGCTAGCGACCGGGTGTACAAAGCCCATAGCCAGCAGCACCATGTCGGCCTGGTAGGTTTTTTCCGTGCCGGGCACTTCGACCAATTTGCCGCCCTTCATTTCCACGTGTACCGTGGTCAGGCTTTTGACTTTGCCTTTTTCACCGGCAAAAGATTTGGTGGACACGGCAAATTCGCGCAAACAGCCTTCTTCATGGCTAGAACTCGTACGCAGCTTCAGCGGCCAGTAAGGCCAGGTCATCGGCCGGTCTTCCACTTCGGGCGGCTGGGGCATGACTTCAAACTGGGTCACGCTGGCCGCGCCATGGCGGTTGCTGGTGCCTACGCAGTCCGAGCCGGTATCACCGCCGCCGATGACGATGACATGTTTACCATCCGCGCGCAATTGGCCGGGGAATTTATCGCCGGCGTTGACTTTGTTCTGCTGCGGTAAAAACTCCATGGCGAAATGGATGCCTTCCAAATCGCGCCCTGGGACCGGTAAGTCGCGGGACTGCTCCGAGCCGCCAGCCAGCAAAACCGCGTCAAAGTCTTTTTGCAATTGGGCTGCGGACACGGTTTCCTTGGCCCAGTTGGTGACTTTGGAATCTTTGGGCCACTCGCCCACCATCACGCCGGTACGCACCGTGACGCCTTCGGCCTGCAACTGCGCCATGCGCCGGTCGATGTGGCCTTTGTCCATTTTGAAATCGGGAATACCGTAGCGCAGCAAGCCGCCAACGCGGTCATTCTTTTCAAACACCGTCACCGCATGGCCGACACGCGCCAATTGCTGCGCCGCTGCCAGCCCAGCCGGGCCGGAGCCGATCACCGCGACTTTTTTACCCGTTTTTTGGGCTGCGGGCTGGGCCTGCACCCAGCCTTCGGCCCAAGCGCGGTCGATGATGGCGCGCTCGATGGATTTGATGCCCACCGCGTCGTCGTTCACATTCAGGGTACACGCAGCTTCGCAAGGTGCAGGGCAAATGCGGCCGGTGAACTCGGGGAAGTTGTTGGTGCTGTGCAAAACCTCGATCGCGGCTTTCCAGTCTTCGCGGAACACCAGGTCATTGAAGTCGGGGATGATGTTGTTGACCGGGCAGCCGCTGTTGCAAAACGGCGTGCCGCAGTCCATGCAGCGCGCGCTTTGGGTTTTGGCTTGCTGGTCATCTAAACCGATCACAAACTCTTTGTAATTTTTCACGCGCTCGGGTACCGGGGCATAGCCCTCTTCGACGCGCGCAAACTCCATGAATCCGGTAATTTTTCCCATGATGCTGGTCCTGTATTGTCGGCAATGCGCGCTTACACCGCAGCGCTGCTTTTGGTTTTGGCCGCCGCCGGGGCGCTAGCCGCTGCGGATTTTTTGGCATGAATTTCACCCAAGGCCCGCTTGTATTCCAGCGGGAAAACCTTGACGAATTTGCCGCGCGCGCTATCCCATTGGTCTAGCAATTCGCGGGCGCGTTTGCTGCCGGTCCAGCGGTTGTGCTCTTCCAGCAATTTGCGCAACTGCGCTTCGTCGGATTGGCCGCAGTGCCAGACGGCTTTGTCTATTTGCGCCTCTTGCTCTTTGCTGCTGAGCACCGGCTCCATGCTGACCATGGCGGTATTGCAGCGGCTGGCGAACTGGCCGTCTTCGTCATAGACGTAGGCGATGCCGCCGCTCATACCCGCAGCAAAATTGCGTCCGGTTTTACCCAGCACCAACACAGTGCCGCCGGTCATGTACTCGCAGCCGTGGTCGCCCGTGCCTTCAACCACTGCCGTGGCGCCCGACAAGCGAACCGCAAAGCGCTCGCCGGCCACGCCGCTGAAAAACGCTTCGCCGCTGGTGGCGCCGTACATCACGGTATTGCCCACAATGGTGTTGCGAATGGCTTCACCCCGGAAGTCAATACTAGGCCGTACCACCACGCGCCCGCCGGACAAGCCCTTGCCGGTGTAGTCGTTGGCGTCGCCAATCAAGTACAAGGTCACGCCATTGCACAAGAACGCCCCGAAAGACTGACCGCCCGTGCCTTCGAGCTGTATGCGGATGCTGTCATCAGGCAGGCCTTCTGGGTGCATTTTGGTAATCGCACCCGAGAGCATGGCGCCGACCGAGCGATTGACATTGCGCGCCACTTCCATGAACTGCACTTTTTCGCCTTTGTCGATGGCGGCGCGGCTCTTCTCGATCAAGCGCACATCGAGTGCTTTTTCCAGGCCATGCTCTTGGGTTTCGTTTTGGAAGCGCGATACGCTGGCAGGCACTTGCGGCTGGGCAAACAGGCGGCTGAAATCCAGACCGCTGGACTTCCAGTGGTCAATGCCTTTGCGCATGTCCAGCAGGTCGGCCCGGCCAATCAAATCGTCAAATTTGCGTACGCCTAGTTGCGCCATGATGTGGCGCACTTCTTCGGCGACAAAGAAAAAGTAATTCACCACATGCTCTGGCTTGCCCGAGAATTTTTGGCGCAGCACCGGGTCTTGCGTCGCCACGCCCACGGGGCAGGTGTTGAGGTGGCATTTACGCATCATGATGCAGCCTTCCACCACCAGCGGCGCAGTGGCAAAGCCGAACTCGTCAGCGCCGAGCAAGGCGCCAATCGCCACATCGCGGCCGGTTTTCATCTGGCCATCGACTTGCACCCGGATACGGCTGCGCAAGCGGTTGAGCACCAGGGTTTGCTGCGTCTCGGCCAGGCCGATTTCCCAGGGGCTGCCTGCGTGCTTGATAGAGGACCAGGGCGACGCACCGGTGCCGCCGTCATGGCCGGCGATGACCACATGGTCCGCCTTGCACTTGGCCACGCCTGCGGCTACCGTACCCACGCCGATTTCCGACACCAACTTCACGCTAATGTCGGAATGGGGCGCGACGTTTTTCAGGTCGTGAATGAGTTGCGCCAGGTCTTCGATGGAGTAAATATCGTGGTGCGGTGGCGGCGAGATCAGGCCCACGCCGGGCACCGAGTAGCGCAGCTTGCCGATGTACTCGGACACTTTGCTTCCCGGCAATTGCCCGCCTTCACCAGGCTTGGCGCCTTGGGCCATCTTGATCTGAATCTGGTCCGCGCTGACCAAATATTCCGCCGTCACGCCAAAGCGGCCCGAGGCCACTTGCTTGATTTTGGAGCGCATGGAATCGCCCGCTTGCAGGGCGTAATCGACCTCAAAAATTTCCTTACCCAGTAGGTCCGACATGGTCTGGCCTTGCTTGATCGGGATGCCTTTGAGTTCATTGCGGTAACGCAGCGGGTCTTCGCCACCCTCACCGGTATTGCTCTTGCCGCCGATGCGATTCATGGCTACGGCCAAGGTGCTGTGCGCTTCGGTGGAGATAGAGCCTAGCGACATAGCGCCTGTGGCAAAGCGTTTGACGATTTCGGCAGCGGGTTCCACCTCGTCGATGGAGATCGCTTTGGCCGGGTCGATGCGGAACTCAAACAAGCCGCGCAGCGTTAGTTGGCGGCGCGTCTGGTCGTTGATGATTTGGGCGTACTCTTTGTAAGTGCTCCAGTTGTTGGCGCGCGTGCTGTGTTGCAGCTTGGCGATCGCATCGGGCGTCCACATATGCTCTTCGCCGCGCACGCGCCAGGCGTACTCGCCACCGGCGTCCAGGGCATTGGCCAGCACCGGGTCTTTGCCAAAGGCCAGCTTGTGGGTGCGGATAGCTTCTTCGGCGATTTCAAAAACGCCTATGCCTTCCACGCGGCTGGGCGTGCCGGTGAAGTATTTACGCACGGTGTCGGTGGACAAACCAATCGCTTCAAACAACTGCGCGCCGCAATAGCTCATATAGGTGCTCACACCCATCTTGGACATGATTTTGGACAGGCCTTTGCCCACGGCTTTGACGTAGTTGTAAATCGCCTTGTCGGCGCTGAGCGCGCCGGGCAAGCCAGCGCTCATTTGCACCAGGGTTTGCATCGCCAAATAGGGATGCACAGCTTCCGCGCCATAACCGGCGAGCACCGCGAAGTGGTGCACCTCACGCGCGCTCCCGGTCTCCACCACCAGGCCTGCCGTGGTGCGCAAGCCTTCGAGCACCAGGTGCTGGTGAATAGCCGACAGTGCCAGCAAAGCGGGTATCGCCACTTGGGTGGCGCCCATGGCGCGGTCGCTGATGATGAGAATGTTGTTACCGCTCTTGATAGCGTCCACCGCTTCGGCGCACAAGGAGGCCAGCTTGGCCTCCACGCCTTCGTGGCCCCAGTCCAGCGGGTAAGTAATGCCTAGGGTGTAGCTGCGGAATTTGCCATGGGTGTGACGCTCAATATCACGCAGCTTGGCCATGTCGGTGAAGTCCAGCACGGGCTGCGTGACTTCCAGGCGCATGGGAGGGTTCACCTGGTTGATGTCCAGCAAATTGGGCTTGGGGCCTACAAAAGACACCAGCGACATCACGATGGCTTCGCGAATCGGGTCGATGGGCGGGTTGGTCACCTGCGCGAACAATTGTTTGAAGTAGCTGTACAGCGGCTTGTTTTTATCGCTGAGTACAGCCAAGGGGCTGTCGTTGCCCATAGAGCCCAGCGCTTCTTCGCCCAGACTGGCCATGGGGGCGATCAGGAATTTCAGGTCTTCCTGCGTATAGCCGAAGGCTTGCTGGCGGTCCAGTAAATCTGCAGCATTAGGCATGGCAGGGGCTGTGCTTTCGCCCTTAGCCACATGGTCAATTTTGATGCGCAGGTTTTCAATCCATTGCTTGTACGGACGGCTATTGGCCAGGCCCGATTTGAGCTCTTCGTCGTCAATCATGCGGCCTTGTTCCAGATCGATCAGGAACATCTTGCCCGGCTGCAAACGCCATTTGCGCACGATCTTGTTTTCGGGCACCGGCAGCACGCCGGACTCGGAGCCCATGATGACCAAATCATCATCGGTGATGCAATAGCGCGAGGGGCGCAAGCCGTTGCGGTCCAGGGTGGCGCCGATCTGGCGGCCATCGGTGAACACAATGGAAGCCGGGCCGTCCCAGGGCTCGAGCATGGCGGCGTGGTATTCGTAAAACGCGCGGCGGCGCTCGTCCATGGTGCTGTGGTTTTCCCAGGGCTCGGGGATCATCATCATCATGGCCTGGCTGATGGGGTAGCCGGCCATGGTCAGCAATTCCAGGCAGTTGTCAAACGTCGCGGTATCGGACTGGTCGGCAAAGCTGATGGGATACAGCTTTTTTAGGTCGGCGGCGAGTACCGGCGAAGACATCACGCCCTCACGCGCTTTCATCCAGTTGTAATTGCCTTTGACGGTGTTGATCTCGCCGTTGTGCGCCACATAGCGATAAGGATGGGCCAGCGGCCACTCGGGGAAAGTGTTGGTTGAAAAACGCTGGTGCACCAGGCCCAGTGCAGAGACGCAGCGTGCGTCTTGCAAGTCTTTGAAATAGGTGCCCACTTGGTCGGCCAGCAGCAAGCCTTTGTAAATGACCGTGCGGCTGGACATGCTGGGAACGTAGTATTCCTTGCTGTGCTTGAGATTGAGGTGCTGGATCGCCGCGCTGGCGGTTTTGCGAATGACATAGAGCTTGCGCTCCAGCGCGTCTTGCACGATGACATCGTTGCCCCGGCCGATAAACACCTGCCGTATGACCGGCTCTTTTTCCCGCACGGTGGGCGACATGGGCATGTCGGCATTGAGCGGCACATCGCGCCAGCCTAAAAGCACCTGGCCCTCGGCCTTGATGGCGCGCTCCATTTCCTGCTCGCAAGCCAGGCGCGAGGCGCGCTCTTTGGGCAGAAAAATCATGCCAACGCCGTATTCGCCAGCGGCAGGCAGTTGCACGCCCTGGGCAGCCATTTCTTCGCGGTAGAGCGCATCGGGCAATTGAATCAAGATGCCAGCACCATCGCCCATCAGCTTGTCCGCACCGACCGCGCCGCGGTGGTCCAGGTTTTCCAAAATCTTGAGCGCGTTGCTCACAATGCTGTGGCTTTTTTCGCCCCGGATATGCGCCACAAAGCCCACACCGCAGGCGTCATGCTCCTGCTGCCCCGCATACAAACCAAACTGCTCCAAATGTGCAATCTCAGACGCCGTGGTCATAGCCCACTCCTGGAAAAATAACAAAGGACCGTGAGCATACTGCAATGCAATATTGTTTTTCGAAAAATAATGGGGGTCAGATCCCAATTAAATGATCAAAAAATAGAAGTATGGATAATTAGGGACAGATTTAATCAATGGCGGAAATTGCGCATAGGCGGTAAAACCTGGCGCTTATTGCTTGAATTTCAGCAGGTCGATGACGCCAGCCGCCGCGACGCACGATGGATGAACGCCGCTAGGAGGGGATTTCCGGCCGCACCAAAGACGGTCTACCCGCTTTGGACTTGCTGACACGTCGTCCAGTGCGTTTTTGGAGATCTACAACAAAATCTGCTTCACCCAAGGCCCAGCCACGCAGCGTGGCATCGGTTAGGGCTTGCTGCGCGGATCCCTCCACGCCGGCCTGCACCAGTGACTGGTAAGCGGCCTCGCGGGCGAATGGTGTGTTGCCCAATTCCCAATAAAGGGGGTGCGGGCTGACCAAGGGATCGGCGCGTTGGCCGGTGTTATGCGCAAACGAGGACCAAGCGTAGTCTTGCGGCCCAGCCACCATGCCCGCACGCACCGGGTTGAGGTCGATATAGGCCATGCATTGCAGCAAATAGCGCTCCGTTTGCAAAACCGTTGAGCGGTACCGCCCTTCCCACAAGGTGCCGCTACGCTGATGCTGGCGATTGAAATACTGCACATAGCTGCGCCCCACAGCCTGCATCATGCGGGGTAAGCCCTCGCCTTCTTGCGGCGTGAGCAAGAGGTGGAAATGGTTGCCCATCAGCACATAGGCATGCACCGCGACCTGGCATTGGCGGGCATGCTGGCGCAGTAGATCGAGCAAAAATCGGTAATCCGCCGCGCTGCTGAAAATTGATTGGCGATTGTTGCCACGCTGAATAACGTGGTGCGGATAGCCGGGAAGGCTGAGGCGGGGGAGACGGGCCATAAGCAACTTAAAAAAATTGCCCCGATGCTAAACCCGACCTGTCCCCTATTTTCTAAGCGCGGTTCAGGCAGCTTCAGCGCGGCGCGCGGGAAACACGTACTTTGCCGCTGGAGGTCACCATAATGACCGGATCGCCGGGGGCCAAGGTTTCATTACCTTTGGCTTGCACGATGGCGCGGCGCTCACCGTTGCGCAGTTGCACGATGATTTCGACGGCCTCTTCTTTGGTCGCCATACGCTCGATGGCATTGCCGGCTATGGCGCCGGCCAGTGCGCCCAATACGCCCAGACCCGTTTGCTCCCGATGGACGCTGCTACCGCTGCTGCCGGCAATAGCCCCGACCACACCACCTGCAGCGCCACCCATACCGGATTGACTGCCATCGACCGTCACCGCACGCACACTTACCACCACTGCATCTTGCACCTGGGATGCAACTTGGGCATCCTGGCGACTGACAACGTCAGGGCTGCTGGTGGAGCAGGCACTGAGAACCAAAAACAGAGAAATCAAAAAACCAGATTGAATGCATTTTTTCATGGGGATAGAAACTCCGTCGGTGATATAAAAAAATTGCGCTTGGAGGCATCAAGCTCCAGGAGCCAGCGAAAAGCGCATAACGCGCTAGTGGCTGTCCGCGTTGTCTTCTGAATTGTGCGTTTGTCGTGTAAACCGCCTGTCAATCAGGGCTTTGAGGCCGAACTGCGCACCGATTTCCACTATGCGCTCAGCCGCAGCGCGTTTTCGATGCCCAGTGTAGCGGGCGATGATGAGCTCATTTTTCATGCTGTGCTCCCAACCCACTAGTTCGGTGACGGTGACTTGGTAGCCATTCGCCTCCAAATACAGGCAGCGCAGCACATTGGTAATTTGGCTCCCCATTTCACGGGTGTGCAAGGGGTGGCGCCACAATTCGGCCAGGGGGGTGCGCGAGAGCATGAGTGCCTTGTTGCTACCAAGTTGACGCGCCGCTTCCGCCTGACAACAAGGCACTAGCGCAAAAGCGCGCGCTTGCTTGGAAAGGCCAAAGGCAATCGCGTCATCGGTGGCGCTATCGCAAGCATGCAAGGCGGTCACCAGGTCGATGCGTTGCGGTAATTCGGGCGTCCGGGTGGACTGCGCCACCGTGAGGTTGAGGAAACGCATGCGTGCAAAGCCTAATTGCGCAGCCAAGTCGCGGGATTTGCCCACCAAATCGGCGCGGCTTTCAATGCCATAGACCATGCCTTGTGCCCGCGACTTGAAAAATAAGTCAAACAAAATAAAGCCCAGATAAGACTTACCGGCGCCATGGTCTGCCACGGTCAATGGTGGCGCCAAGGCATCGGCAGCAGGCGCTTGCTCCAACTCGTGCAACAAGGTCTCCATGAATTGATAAAGGTGATACACCTGCTTGAGCTTGCGCCGAGAGTCCTGGTTGAGCTGGCCCTCGCGGGTGAGGATATGCAGTTGCTGCAACAGGGCGATGGATTGTCCAGGCCGCAAGAGCGCAGCGAGTTCCTTGGCGCGGGCTTCTTCACGGGCACGCGCACCTGTCTTACCGGTGCTTTGACGGCCGCGTCCTTCGTCACCGAGGCTCTGTAATTCTTGCTTCAAGGCACCCGCTCCTGAGCCGCATCGGGGCCATCCACGTTGAGCGCCCGCCAGCCATCGGGACCGAGCGCACGCAAAGTGGCAATATTGCGCTCGTAAATCAAAGCGGCATCAGGCAATGCCTCCACCGCCTGGTCCAGGCTGGCTTCGCGCAATATATGCAACGTCGGATAGGGCGCCCGATTGGTGAAGTGGGCCATATCGCCGGGCGCTGCATCCGCAAACGCATAGCGCGGATGAAAACTGGCGATTTGCACTTCCCCTTCCCACCCTTTTTTGCGGAGCAACTTGTCCGCGCTGCGCAAAAATGCATTGAAATCCCAAAAATCAGGGAACGCGTCCGGCGCGATGAGCAAGGTGGTGTCGCGCAGCTGCGGATTTTGTAGGAGCAGATCGCTGATCTCCTGCTCCAGATCCTGCAGCAAGTTCCCCCCGTCGCAGGCAGCACTCACCGCATAATGAATTTGACCTTTACTATGTACTGCCTTGGCAAATGGACAAAGATTGAGCCCAATGACCGCCCGCTCGAGCCAGCGCTGCATAGCCTCGCATACGGCCTGGTCGCGCTGGGGAAGGTCTGTCATGCCAACAATGTCAGGCCGGTCAGGCGCTGGTGTTCGCGGGATGCAAATCGGTCTGTCATACCGGCAATATAGTCGGCAACCCTGCGGTGCAAGTGCGCGCCGGGCCACGCCGCCTCTGCACCGGGCTGCATCGCCGCCGGGTCATTGGCATAAGCGGCGAACAAATCGCGCACCACCTGCGCAGCGCGCTGCATGGTCTCTTGCACTCTGGCGTGGCGGTACAAAGAGGCAAACAAAAACGCCTTGAGTTGCGCGGTCTCCTCCTGCATCTGCGGGCTAAATTGCACCAGCGCAGCGCAGCGGCGCACGGCCCGCACATCCTCGGGTGCCACCAGCGCAATGGCTGCCTGCGTGCTTTTGATCACATCGTAAATCTGGGCGCTGAGCATCAAACGCACGGTTTCGTATAACCAGCGCCTGGGGCTTTGCGCCAACTTCGGATGCGCCTGTAATGCCGCTTGGCTGTAGCGCGCGAATAAAGGAAGCTGTTGCACTTGCTCCAATTGAATCAACCCAGAGCGCACGCCGTCGTCGATGTCATGGGCGTTGTAGGCGATTTCATCGGCTAGGTTGCACAACTGCGCCTCGAGGCTGGGTTGGCCGCGTTCCAAAAAGCGGACGGCCACACCACCGAGCCCATCCGCATAGGCAGGTTCCTGCGCCTCAATCGCTTGGGCGTTGTGGCGCGAGCAATGCTTCAGGATACCTTCGCGGGTTTCAAAGCAGAGGTTTAACCCGTCGAAATTGGGATAGCGATGTTCCAAGGTATCGACCACGCGCAGGCTTTGCAAATTGTGTTCAAAACCACCAAATTCCTGCATGCAGTCATTGAGCGCGTCCTGCCCCGCATGGCCAAAAGGCGTATGACCCAGGTCGTGCGCCAAGGCGATTGCCTCGACCAAGTCTTCATCCAAGCCTAATGTGCGCGCCACAGAGCGGCCCAACTGGGCTACTTCCAGCGAGTGCGTCAACCGGGTGCGAAACAGATCGCCTTCGTGGTTCAGAAACACCTGCGTTTTGTAAACCAAGCGGCGAAAGGCGGTGGAGTGGACGATGCGGTCGCGGTCGCGCTGAAATTCGGTGCGTGTGGGCGCGGGCCCCTGCGGGTAGCGGCGACCCCGGCTATGCGCAGGGTCGCTGGCGTAGCGGGCAGGCATTAGGCGGCGCAGCAGCGGTCAATAACGGAGCGCACCGTGCCATCATCGGCGGCGCACATGCGGGCACGTCCAGGCCCGTCGATCACGACAAAGCGGATCGTCCCGGCCTCGGCTTTTTTGTCCACGCGCATCAAGTCCAAATAGAGTCCCGCGTTGTCGACCGCATCGAGCTGCGGTCCGCGCACCGGAAGGCCGGCCGCGGCGATTAAGCGCGTCAGGCGCTGCACAAAAGCCTCGTCCACCAAGCCCAGCGCTAACGAGAGATGTGCCGCCATAACCATACCGCAACCCACTGCTTCGCCATGCAGCCAATCACCGTAGCCCAGACCGGCTTCGATAGCGTGGCCAAAGGTGTGGCCGAAATTAAGAATGGCGCGCAAGCCGCCTTCACGCTCGTCTTGCGACACCACATCGGCCTTGATCTCGCAACTGCGGCGTACCGCATGGGCCAGGGCTTGCACATCGCGCGCCACCAGGGCACTGATATGGGCTTCGATCCAGTCAAAAAATACCATATCGGCAATCGGGCCGTACTTGATGACTTCGGCCAGCCCGGCACTGACCTCGCGCGCGGGCAGGGTTTTGAGGGTATCGAGATCGCACAACACACGCTGCGGTTGGTAAAACGCGCCGACCATGTTTTTACCCAGCGGATGGTTGATGCCGGTTTTGCCACCGACCGACGAATCCACCTGGGCTAGCAGCGTCGTGGGCACCTGTACAAAGGGTACGCCACGCATATAGCTCGCTGCCGCAAAACCTGTCATATCGCCGACCACGCCACCGCCCAGCGCGAACAGCACGGTTTTTCGGTCACACCCACTTTCCAGCAAGGCATCGAAGATCAACTGCAAGGTTTGCCAATCTTTGTAAGCCTCACCATCGGGCAGCACCACCTGCAGGACCCGCGCGTAGTGCTTTTGCAAACCCGTCTGCAAGGCCTCCGCGTACAAGGGGGCTACGGTGCTATTGCTGACGATCAGGGCGCTAGAGGCCTGTGGCAGGTTTTGCAAACTGGTGGGGTTGGCCAGCAGGCCGCTACCGATAAGGATGGGGTAGCTGCGCTCGCCCAGTGCGATGGTGAGGGAATGCAGGAGCGGAGAGGTCATAGCCCGCTAGTTTAGGCGCGGCGGCGGGGTGATGTGGAGTTGCCCCAGAATCGACTGGACCAGGTTGGACACCGACGGACGCCCAGTCTCGACGATGTGGTGGGCGGTTTCGCGGTAAAGGGGGTCGCGCTCTGCAAACAGCTCGCGCAGGCGTGCCATCGGGTCGGCCACCTGTAGCAAGGGGCGTTTGCGGTCGTGGCGCAAGCGACGCATCAAATCCTCAGGCTGCGATTGCAAATAGACCACGGTACCTGCGCCACGCAAGAGCGCGCGGTTGGCCGGCCGCAGTACCGCGCCCCCGCCGGTGGCCAACACGCCGGCCGCGTCGGCGCATAACTGCGCAATCACCTCTTCTTCGATGTCGCGAAACCGCGCCTCGCCTTCGCGCTCAAAAAACTCGCGAATCGGGCAACCCAGGCGCGCCTCTATCGCCTGGTCTGAATCGACAAAAGGCTCTTGTAAGCGCCGGGACAGATGCCGGCCAACGGTAGATTTTCCAGAGCCTGGGAGGCCGATGAGGATGATCAAAATAGGATTACGCGCGATAACTGGGGGCGCCAAATCTAAGCCAGCCAAAGCGGGCTTGGATTAAAGAGTGGCGAGCGACTCCCGTCATTCTAGGTTTGTTCATTTACCGTAAAAAAGTAGTAAACCGAGCTGCTTAATTTGACGCATTACATTTTCCTGTTCCGTAAGGCGGCGTCCGAAACGTTCCCGTGTCCTTATCATCTTCGCTGGCCGAGGTCATGAATCGCCGGACCGTACTTCCCTCCGTGCCAATCGTATAAGTGGTTGCGCGCACCGTATAGGCGAGCCAGGTCGCATAATTTTTGCCCCATGAAACTTGTAGGTCTATCTGTCCGTTGGCGTCGGTTTTGTTACTGGGCAATACTGACCGCAAGCGAAGCGGCAGCGCCATTGGCATCACTAGCGCCCGCTACGGCGCTGCTGCCCACTTGTTCAGATGCTTCCGCAGTCCCCATCGCCGTACCCGGACTCCCGCCACATGCTGCGCATCCAGAGATAAATATTCCCATGGCAACACATGCCATTTGTTTTAAAAAACCTTGGTTTTACGCCCTGAGTGATCTTAAAGATTCAAATAAATGAAGTTGCGGCGCGCTAGCGCGTCGAGGCCAATTCATTGACCAATTTGGGTGTGATGAAGACCAGGGTTTCCGTTTTTTTGAGCGATTTCGTCTTGTTTCTGAACAGGAACCCAATGCCTGGCAGATCACCAAAGAAGGGAACTTTGGTATCGGTCGTTTGGTCATCTTCGGTGTAGATGCCGCCGATCACTACCGTGCCCCCGTTTTCTACCAGTACCTGTGTTTTGATGTGCTTGGTATTGATCGATGGCCCGGCTGCGGTGATGGTGCCAACGCTGTCCTTGGACACATCTAGTTCTAGGCTGACATTACCGTCCGGTGTAATCTGGGGCGTGACTTCGAGCTTGAGCACCGCCTTGCGAAAACTCACCGCTGTGGCGCCACTGCTAGTCGCCATTTGGTAGGGGACTTCGGTTCCTTGCTCTATTAAGGCTTTGGTTTTGTCATACGCGATCACGCGCGGGCTCGAAACTACTCTGCCCTTGCCGTCGGACTCTAAGGCCGATAGCTCCAGCGCCAACAAGCGATTGGAGGCCGCACTAAACAGCGTGAAAGCAAAAGTGGAGGCATTGAAGCCGCCTAAACCCCCTGCCGGCAGGTTAACGAAGTTACTGGTGGCATCCATAGTGGTGCTGGCACCGGCAGAGCCCAAAGCATTGGCGTAGTTGGTGCCAAAGGCCACCCGATTTTCCCCAGCGATCTGGTAACCGCCGTCACCACCACCCTTGTTCGCGCGCATATCAAGGGCGCCCAGCTTGGCGCCCAAGGTTTTACCAAAATCGTTGTTGGCCTCCACCACACGCGCTTCGATCAGAACCTGCCGCACGGAGACATCCACCTTGGCGATTAACTGTGCGACTTGATCCAATTTGCTGGCGATGTCGGTAACGAAGAGTTGGTTAGTTCGCGGCTCAGCAATCACACTACCGCGCTCGCTCAAGATGCGCGCGCCAGCAGAGCCCGGCGTGCTAGCGCTTCCACCGGCAGCGGCCATTAGCTGGGGCGCTACGTCAACCGCCTTGGCGTAGTTGAGCTGAAAGGACTGGGTGCGAAGCGGCTCAATCTTTTCGTTGGTAATTTGCGACTCGAACTCCAGCTTTTCTTTAGCCGCAATTTCTTCCTTGGGCGCGACCCACAGAACGTTTCCATTTTTGCGCATCGCCAAGCCTTTGCTGCGCATGATGATGTCCAAAATCTGGTCCCACGGCACATTTTGCACGCGCAAAGTCACCGTACCGGCCACTGAATCGGAGGTGACGACATTGAAATTGGTGAAGTCTGCGATCACTTGCAGGACCTGGCGCACATCAATACTTTGGAAGTTGAGCGACAGTTTCTCACCGGTAAAGATGTCTTTTTGTGCGGCATTTTTGGGGTCAGCGCTTTGTGGCTTTATCTCTAGGACAAGCTCGGTATCGGTCTGGTAGGCAATATGTTCCCATGCTCCCTGCGGCATGACCAGCATGCGAACCCGTGCACCTAACTGATTGGCGGTGATGGTTTGCACCGGCGTTGCGAAGTCGGTGACATCGAATTTTTTGCGCAGACGCTCAGGAAGGCTGACATTGCCGAAATCGACTACCAAATTGGTTCCGAGTTGGCGGATATCCGCGGTCACCAGCTTGTTGGGCAAAGCCACCACAATGCGGCCGGCGCCATCGGACCCGCGCTTAAATTGAATGTCGCCCAGGGGTGGCGGCGCCTGTGACTCAGAGGCACCCGCGCTTGCTGATGCTTGCGCAGCGGATTGGCCTGCGGTTGGAGCCGCCGCCGCAACTGCGCCCGGCCCGTTGACTTGTGCTGAACTTGCGTCGCCCAAAGGGCTTAAGGTAACGAGCAGGCTTTTGCCGGTAATTTCTAGCCGGTGGCTGGCCGATTGGCGCAAATAGATGACAACGCGGCTGCGCTCGTCCGACTGCGCGACAAGTGCCGAATCAACCAGTGCCTGCGCAATGGCGACGCGCCCCATTCCCATGGCACTACCGAGCCCGGCGAAATCTAACGCCAGGCGCGAGGGATTTCGCGTCATAAACGCCTTTGGTAAAGCAGTGAGCTCTCGCCTAAAGTCGATGCGCACCTGTTCCACATTGCCATTGCGCAAACCTGTAATGGCGACTACGGAGTTTTCCGCATGCGCCAACCCCGTCAACAGCATGGCCGCCAGCGCGCTCAAAGCCAAGAGGCTGCGTTTAGCCATTTTTAAGATATTCATTTACTCTCCCCTTGAATACGCAAAGTCGCATCGCGTTGCAACCAGTTACCGTCCTGGTCTTTTGCCAGTTCACGCAGTTGAATCGAAGTGTCATCAATGCGTAGAATTTTTCCAAAGTTTTTGCCTATGTACTGTCCAGCCAAGACTTGGTAGACCTTCCCCTGCGCGCGCACTAGGCCAACTGAGCGGCCTTGCTTTTCCATCGTGCCAACAAATGCGATGGATTCGAGCGCATACTCCTCCAAGGGATCTCGCTTGCGCGACTTGTGGGCTAGACTTAAATCAGGACTATTCTTTAGTTGCTCAGTGGCGGCAGCGACGATAAAGAACTGCCTGGAAAATGGGTCTGCGTTTCCATCTTCGTCATAGGCAAGGTGGTGAAAAGGCTTGGGGTCAGGAATTTTTTTGACCGTCGGCGTGATCGATTTACGTTCCTCCACCATCCAGTCTTTCAAGGTGTCCTGGCGTGATGGTCCGCAGGCATACAAAACCCAAGGTAGCAGGACCATACAGGCGCGATAGTGCAGTCTGTTCATTTAGAGGCCTTGGAGTTATTTGCCTGTGCGGCGACCTCAGCCGGATCAAGATAGCGATAGGTCTTTACCGTGACTTCAAAAGACAATATTCCATCAGTTTTAGGTGAAATGCCGATATTGCTTAAGTTGACAATGCGAGGCAATTGAGCGACATCGGAAGCGAATTTCGCAAAATCATGGAAGCGGCCGGTCGCCTTGTAGGTTACCGGAATCACTGCGTAATAGGGTTTGAAAACCACCGGGTCCGGTTGAAATAACTCGGTTTGTAAATTGCGGCTGATACCCATTTGACTGACGCTGAGCAAGAGACCGGACATCTCAGCGCGGTTAGGCAGTTGCTTTTCCAATCCTTCGACCGTCACCGCTACCGTATCGCGTTGCTTTTTTAGTAATTGCAGACTAGCCGACTTTCCCAATTTATCCTTAAAGTCCGTTTGCAAGGTGAGCTGATGCTCAGCCAATTTATCCAATTGCGCAGAAAATTCGCTCAAGGGATAAAACCACAAAGCGGCAAGCGTTACGCAATAAGCACCTAAAAAGACTACTGAGCGCGGTATAAACGGCCATGACGATGGATCGCCCCGGTCCAACCCCCGGAACTGCCCGATGACGCTGGACAACCAAGTTCTAAAATTATGTTTGGACATTTTTTAGATACCTTTTCGTGGGTAATTCAAGTGCGCTCATCCCTTGTTGGCAATCTGCGGAGCTAAGGGCGCTGCAGATGCCGGACTTGTAGGCGAGGCGGACTGCGCCGAGCGCATCAATACGGCCTTAACCGTGAACTTATAGGTGCTTTTCTGTGCCTTGCCGGCGCCACTCAGGCTCTCAGCTGAACTTACGACCAACTCGGGTTTGCCGAACCAGCCATCAGATTTGCCCAAGTTATCCAAAAACTCTGAGAGCGTTTCGTTGGATTTGGCAATTCCCTCTAAAGTTATCTCTTGGTCTTTCTGCGAAAGTTTGGTGATTGCTACGCCCTGCGGCGTGCTTTTCACTAATTCCGATAGCAATCGGACCGGGGAATTTCGATCCGACTGAATGTCTTCTACCGCCTTTTGTCTTGCGAGCAAAGAGGCGATTTGGCTCTCTAGGTCTTTGATTTCGATAATCTCCTTTTCAAAACGCTTGATTTCCTGTCCCAAGGTTTCTTGATTCTGGTGTTGTGCATCGAGCGAGGTACTCATTGCCCCGTAAATTGCAAATGCTGTGATGCCGGCCAAAATGGCCGCTAAAAGCAATGATTTATTGAATTGGTCACGCTGTAAGGCTCGCGTGGCCTCCCTGTGGGGCAGAAGATTAAAGTAAATCATGCGGTGAACCGGCGTAAAGCTAGACCGCAGGCGCTAAGAAAGAGAGGGGCATCTTGTAATGGCATATTGCGCCGAATTTGCGGCTCAATCCGCATGCCTTCAAACGGGTTGATAAGCGAACAAGGTGTGTGTAAAACGCTAGAAACCTCCTCCGGTAAACCCGGAACCATAGCGCCGCCGCCGGCCAGAAATATGTGATTTACGGTGCTGTAGGGGGTACTGTTAAAGAGAAACTGCATGCCGCGCTCGAGCATCACAGCGACGTTTTCTTTATAGGCCTTCAATACCCTGGAGTCAATTTTCTGATTTTGAATACCTGATATTTTTTTGTCTTCCGCTTGCGCCCCACTGATTCCATAGTGGTTTGCAATACTTTGCGTGAGCAAATTACCGCCGATGCTTTGATCGCGCTCATAGACAACTTCATCACCAACGGCAAGCTGCATCAAAGTGCGATTTGCGCCAATTTTTATCAGCAGTACTAACGCATTGTCCTGTCCTGGCAAATGTATGCCTGACACGCGCTTTAAGGCGAGACGTAATGAGTAGGATTGAACATCAACGACAGTCGCGTCTAGGCCGACGGTTTCCATTAATTCCTGCGCTGCTTCGACACGTTCACGGCGTGCAGCTGCAATAATGACATCGACCATATCTTCCCGCAGTGGATTGGCCCCGATATTGCAAAAATCAAGGCTCACCTCATCCAAGGGGAAGGGTATATATTGCCTGGCCTCTTCCTCGACTTGCATTTCCATATCTTGGGGTCTTAGGTCTGCCCGCACCATGATTTTTTTTGTAATAACTGCCGATGAGGGCAGCGCAAGCGCGGCTTTTTTCGCTTTCACTTTATTTTTTTGCAGCAATGATTGCAAGGCTTGCGCTACCTCATCCATCTTGACGATATTTCCCTCCACCACACAACCTGGCAGCAGATAAGCGCTGTCCATAGTCTCGACGGCCGGACTGTCCAAAGACCCGCTAAATGCAACGATTTTGATGCCCCAGCTACTGATGTCTAACCCGATCAAAGCGTCTTGCGTACGGCCGAAATAAGACCTGATATCCATAATTTGCACCCTAGTTCTTGAAATTTTTATGTTTTTTATGTAATGTTTATTGATATTACCATTAAATTTGATTAGTTTTAAAAATAGTTGCTCCTTGGGATCGGCGCTCCTGCGATACCATAGGGGTTTACACGGTCAAAAATGCAGCCTGGGCCAGGTTTTGGCTAAGCAGCTTTCGATCTTTGTGCCTTTGACTTCAACAAGAGTCCCTCGACTCTTCAACAATCCGTAGAGCACTGCATTCATGGCCGATTCTTCAAATCCTGCGTCAAAAAAGCCCGCCCCAAAGTCGGAGCCGCCTCGCTCTATCTGGGCTTGGATGGGATATGTAGTTTTGGCCTTATCCGGATTGGCATTGGCTGGCCTCGCATCCTTGCTGTTTCTTGTCGCGATCGTGATGGCGCTGGCTTACCCGAATTTGCCAGACATTTCAGACCTCGAGGATTACCACCCCAAATTGCCCTTAAGGGTTTATTCAGCAGAAGGGGATTTGATAGGGGAGTTTGGCGAAGAGCACCGCACACTTACGCCAATTAATGAAATCCCGCTGGTCATGAAGAATGCGATTTTGGCAATTGAGGATGCTCGTTTTTTTCAGCATGGAGGCATCGACTACCTGGGTATGGTCCGCGCAGCAGCGGCCAATATAGGCCGCTCTAAGAGCCAGGGAGCATCGACCATCACGATGCAGGTGGCGCGCAATGTGTATCTCTCATCAGAGAAAACATTTACTCGGAAAATTTATGAAATCTTGCTCACTTTCAAGCTTGAGCACAATCTGAGCAAAGACCAGATTCTTGAGATTTACATGAACCAGATTTACTTGGGAAATCGGTCCTATGGCTTTGCCGCCGCATGTGAGACCTATTTTGGGAAACCACTGAGGAATATTAGTATTGCCGAAGCGGCGATGCTGGCAGGCTTGCCCAAGGCGCCCTCGGCATATAACCCCATCAAAAATCCGCGCCGTGCGCGAATCCGCCAGCAATACATTATTGAGCGCATGCAGGAAAATGGGTTTATCACTGCGCAGGAGGCACAAACCGCCAAGGCGCAGGTCCTACAGATAAAGTCCGCGGCGAACCGGCCACAACTGGTACACGCTGAATATGTCTCCGAAATGGTGCGCCAATTAATGTTCGATCAATATGGCGATGCAACCTATACCCGAGGCTTGGACGTAGTAACTACGGTTGTCAGCGCCCAGCAAGAGGCTGCTTACAAGGCTTTGCGGCGCGGGATTATGGACTTTGAACGGCGCCAGGTCTACCGGGGACCTGAAAAGTTCATTACCTTGCCCAGTGATGCCCAGGAGCTGGAAGACGCGATTGATGAGGCGCTGGACGAACATCCCGATAACGGCGACGTATTCGCGGCGGTAGTACTTCAGGCGGACACCAAACGCGTTCTTGCCCAGCGCCAAGCGGGCGAAGTCGTGGAGGTAACAGGAGAGGGTTTGAAGCCCGCCTTGTCTGGGCTTTCCGACAAATCAGCGCCCAACATCAAGATCCGCCCGGGCGCCATCATCCGCGTATCAAAAACCTCCAAAGGTGGCTGGGAAATTACCCAATTGCCAGAGGTGGAAGGTGCCTTTTTGGCGATGGACCCGCGTGACGGCGCGATCAAGGCACTGGTTGGCGGTTTTGACTACGATAAGAACAAATTCAATCACGTCACGCAGGCCTGGCGCCAACCCGGGTCGAGCTTCAAGCCCTTTATTTATTCGGCGGCATTAGACAAAGGCTTTACGCCAAGCACCGTGATCAACGACATGCCCCTGTTTTTTGACGCGGGCACCACGGGCGGGCAGCCGTGGGAGCCGAAAAATTACGATGGCACCTTTGAAGGCCCCATGACTCTGCGCAGAGCGCTGGCCAAGTCCAAAAACATGATTTCTATTCAGGTTTTGCAATCCATAGGTACACACGACGCGCAACAATGGATTAGCCGCTTTGGGTTTGATGCCGAGAAGCACCCCCCCTACCTGACGATGGCGCTGGGCGCCGGTTCCGTCACCCCCATGCAAATGGCGACCGGTTACTCGGTATTCGCTAATGGCGGCTACCGCGTCAGCCCTTGGCTGATTTCCAAAGTCAGCGAACAGCGCGGCAAAGTGCTGTTGGAAACCGTCAAACCGGTGCTAGGCGAAGCCAATATCGCCATTGAGCCCCGCAATGCCTTCCTTATGACCAGCCTGCTCCAGGAAGTGACGCGCTCGGGCACGGCAGCCAAGGCCCAAGCCACGCTCAAGCGCCCGGATATTTATGGTAAGACCGGTACGACCAATGACTCGATGGATGCGTGGTTTGCCGGATACCACCCAACGCTGACAGCAGTGACTTGGATAGGCTACGACACACCGCGCAAATTGGGCGACAAAGAGACCGGTGGTGGCCTGAGTCTGCCGGTGTGGATTAGCTTTATGGAAACCGCATTGAGAAACGTGCCCATCATGGAAGCCGAGCCACCTGAAGGCATCGTGCGGGTCAACAACGAGTGGTATTACGAGGAGTTTTCCAAGGGTAACGGCATTGGCGCTGTAGGCACGGACGCAACGGACAAGGCCACGGTAAGCACCCCCGCAGCCAGCGCCACTAAGCCCCCGACGCAGTCCGAAGAGCAGCGCAGTATTTTGGATTTGTTCAGAAACTGATCGCGGCGGGCCTCAGGATGGCTTGGGGGCCGGAGCGCGAGCGCTTAGAGCCAGTGCTTGGTCAGGCCTCAAACGGCAAGGCTACACCTGCTTGCGCGCTGGCGTCATGCCCCAGTAGCGTAAAAAAATCGCCCTGCGCTTTGGTGTCCTGCCAGCGGCCATCGCGCCAGCAAAAATGGTAGCCGCCCGAGCGCGAGGCCATCCAGACCTCGTGCAATGGTTTTTGCAGATTGATAATGATCTGGCTGCGGTTGGCAAACACCAATGTCACCATGCTGCCAACGCGCTGGTTGTCAATATCCGCGATACCTGCATCGTTGATCGCATCGCAAGTGCTTTCCACCCTATGCAGAAGCGATTCGGCCAGATCCATAAACTCGGGGTCGGTCATTACAATTTCACCATGTCAAAAACAAAAAAATCAGCGGGCGCGTTGTGTCTGAGCCTGGCGGCCTGTGTGCTATTGGGTGCCTGCGGCCAAAAAGGGCCCCTGTATCTGCCACCTAAAGCGGGGCTTATCAGCAGCCCGTGCCAAACAACTACAAGCCACACCATAACGGATCGGCAGCCTAGCTGCCGCGCAGCATGAACAATACCTTGCCCGGAACACCCTATTTCCACTATGGCGACACCGGCCTGATGGTGGAGAAACTGAGCCTTTCTGCGTTAGCCCTAGAGCACGGCACTCCCTTATATGTTTACTCCAAGGCCGCCATGTTGGGCGCTCTGGCCGCCTACCAAAAAGGTTTTGCTGGGCGCAAAGCGCAGATTTGCTATGCCATGAAGGCTAATTCTTCGCTGGGCGTATTGCAAGTGTTTGCCCGTGCCGGCTGCGGCTTTGACATTGTCTCTGGCGGCGAATTGGCGCGGGTACGCGCCGCCGGTGGCGACATGGCTAAAGTGATTTTTTCTGGCGTGGGCAAAACGCGCCATGAAATGCGCGAAGCGCTGGCGGCGGGCATTGGCTGCTTCAATGTAGAAAGCGAAGCGGAGATCGAGGTACTCAATTCAGTTGCCGTAGCGATGGGACTGCGCGCGCCCATCAGTATCCGCGTCAACCCCAATGTGGACCCCAAAACTCACCCCTATATTTCCACCGGCCTCAAAGGCAATAAATTCGGCATTGCACATGAGCGCACGCTGGCGACTTACCAGCACGCTGCGACTCTGCCCGGCCTGCGCATCGTGGGCATTGACTGCCACATCGGTTCGCAAATCACGGAAGAAGCGCCCTACTTGGATGCATTGGACCGCATGCTCGACCTGGTGAAGGCGATTGAAGCGGCGGGCATACCGCTGGAACATGTCGATTTCGGCGGCGGTTTGGGCATTCAATACCAAAGTGAGGCGCCCCCGTCCGCCGATGCGCTTTGGGCCAAGTTACTGGAAAAAATCGATGCACGCGGTCTAGGCAACCACACCTTAATGATCGAGCCCGGCCGCTCTTTGGTGGGTAATGCCGGGGTATGCCTGACCGAAGTTTTATACATCAAACCTGGCGAGCAGAAAAACTTCTGCATCGTGGACGCCGCCATGAACGACCTCCCGCGCCCCGCCATGTACCAGGCCTTCCATGCGATTGTTCCGCTGGAGCATCCAAAGGCCCAAGCCCAGGCCACGGTGTATGACGTCGTCGGTCCGGTGTGCGAAAGCGGCGATTGGATTGGCCGGGACCGGACTCTGGCGCTTCAAGCTGGCGAGCGTCTGGCAGTGATGTCGGCCGGGGCGTATTGCATGAGCATGGCCAGCAACTACAACACCCGGGGCCGCGCCGCCGAGGTCTTAGTGGATGGCGGCCGGGCCATAGTCATACGCCAGCGGGAAGCGATTAGCGACTTGTTCCTGGGTGAGCGCCTCGCCGATTAAAAAAACGGCGCAAACGCCAGGCCAGTAATAGGCCGATGATGACCGCGTAGAGGGCCACTTGGTCGAAGTTACGCTTTCCCGCGCGCATCCAGAAAAAATGCAGAATGGCCAGCAAGGCGACCAGGTACACCGCCTGGTGCAGCCTGCGCCAGCGCACTGCACCTAGCCAGCGGATGGCCGCATTAAAAGACGTTAGCGCCAATGGCAGCAAGAGCATCAAAGCCAGCAGGCCCACCAAAATAAACGGGCGCTTGGGAATATCTAGCAAGATGTCCTCCCACTGCCCGCTCTGGTCCAGCCAAACATAGGCGAAAACATGGACTACTGCATAAAAAAATACAAACAGGCCCAGCATGCGGCGCAAACGCGCCAGCGCGGTCCAGCCCATAGCCTCGCGCAATGGACTCACCAGTAATAGCACGCAAAGCATGCGCAGCGTCCACAGGCCGGTGCCGCGCAAAAGAGCTTCTGCCGGATTAGCGCCCAGCGCGTCGTGCAGCAAGGCAAACAGCAAGTAGCCCAGCGGCGCTAAGGCCAGCAAAAAAATAAAGGGTTTGGCCAAGCGCGAAGCCAAGGCGCGCTGCATCAGGGCGGACAACACCGGCGTTTAATAGAACTTTTTCAGATCCATGCCCGCGTACAACTGGCCGACCTGCGCCTCATAGCCGTTGAACATCAAGGTTTTGCGCTTTTTGCCGAACACGCCGTCTTCACCCAGCCTGCGCTCGGTGGCCTGGCTCCAACGCGGATGGTCCACTTCGGGGTTCACGTTGGAGAAGAATCCATACTCCTGCGGCGCCGCCTTGTTCCAAGCTGTCACAGGCTGCCGCTCGCTAAAGCGGATTTTGACGATGCTCTTGGCGCTTTTGAAGCCGTATTTCCAAGGCACCACCAAGCGCAGCGGTGCGCCGTTCTGGTTGGGCAGTATTTCGCCATACATGCCAAAAGCCAGCAGCGTCAGCGGATGCATAGCCTCATCCATGCGCAAGCCTTCTGCATACGGCCAGTCCAGGACGCGGCTGCCCACAAAAGGCATAGTTTTGGGGTCGGCCAAGGTGACAAACTCCACATATTTGGCGCTGCCCAAAGGCTCTACCCGCTTGATCAGTTCCGCCAGCGAGTAGCCCACCCAAGGGATGACCATGGACCAGCCCTCGACACAGCGAAGGCGGTAAATGCGCTCTTCCATGGGGCTCAATGCGAGCAAATCTTCTAAAGCCCAGCGCCCCGGCTTTTTCACCAAACCCTCGATGTCTACGGTCCAGGGCGTGGTTTTCAGGGTGTGTGCGTTGGCAGCCGGGTCAGATTTGTCGGTGCCGAATTCGTAAAAATTGTTATAGCCGGACGCATCCTTGTAAGCTGTCAGCTTGTCCATGGCCAGGGCACCAGGCACTGCGCTGGATTTGGCGGGCAGTGGCGCTAATTTGCCCGGCTTGGGCGTAGGGGCGAGTACCTGGGCTGCGCCTAGGGACGGCAGGCTGCCCAAGGCCAGGGCGCCAGTGCCCGAGAGCATGCGCCGCAGCGCGTCACGGCGGCCTTCTACCAGGGCGCGGGGGGTTATGTCTGAACTTCGAGGATTCACAGGGGCTCCAGGCAGAAAATCATGCCGATACAAGCATCCTGCGGAAGGTACGCGCCGGGGGAGGCGGATTTAGCGCAGACCGGCGACGTAGTCCGCAAGGGCTCTGATTTCGCGGTCATTGAGCTTGGCCGCAATTTGGTTCATTTGCAGGCTGTTTTTGCGCACGCCATCGCGGAAAGCCGTCAACTGGGCACCAGCATATTCGGCATGCTGGCCGCCAATACGCGGGTATTGCGCGGGGATACCAGCGCCGTTGGGGCTGTGGCAACCGGCACAAGCAGGCACCTGGCGGTCTGCGATGCCGCCGCGGTAAATACGTTCACCCAGCGCCACTGCATCTTTGTCTTTAGCAAAACCGGGTTTGGCCGCTTTGCTAGCCAGCCAGAATGCAATATTGCGCATATCGTCTTCAGACAGGGCGCTAGCAAAACCCATCATGATGGCGTTGGCACGCTTACCGGACTTGTATTCTTGCAGTTGCTTCACCAAATACTGAGGATGCTGCTGGGCTAGTTTAGGAAAAGTCGGGGTGCCCGAATTGCCGTCTGCCCCGTGGCAGGCTGCGCAGACTGCGCCATAGCTGGCTTCGCCTTTTGCCAGATCGGGTTGGGCCGCTTTGGCAGGCTCTGCAGTGTTGGCCGAGGCGCAAAACGCGCTGGCGAGCATGGCTGCGACGAGAAACAATTTGGCAAACGACTTCATGATGCGAGGGCTCTTCTGTAGGGCAAAAACACCGCCATTCTACAATGCGATATAGGGCCTGCCCGCCATAACAACCATAAGCACATGACCACCCCAAGCCCTTCCACGTCCGCCCAGCCAGCCAGAGCTGCTGCTGCGCCCAAAAGCGCGGCCCTGCAAGCCCTGGGCTGGCTGCACACGGCGCGCTTTTTGACCACCGCCCCCCAACTACATTTTTTGCCGGAGTTAGACGTCCCGGAAATCGCCTTTGTCGGACGCTCCAATGCCGGTAAATCCACTTGCATCAACACCTTAACCCAGCAAAAACAATTGGCTTTTGCGTCCAAACGGCCCGGTCGAACGCAGCATATCAATTTGTTTGCCTTGGGCAAGCAGGGTTTGATGGACGCGGTATTGACGGATTTGCCCGGCTACGGCTACGCGGCGGTGCCCAAACAGGACAAGATCCGTTGGCAACAGGTGATGGCCAATTACCTGGTCAGCCGCAAAAACCTGCAGGCTATTGTGCTGATGTGCGATCCTCGCCACGGCATGACCGAACTGGACGAAATACTGCTGGACGTCATCCACCCCCGTGTGGAAGAGGGTCTGAAATTTCTGGTGGTACTAACCAAGGCCGACAAACTCACCCGCAGCGAAGGCGCTAAAGCCCTGTCGATTGCCAAGCTGCAAGCGGGCGGCGGCGAGGTGCGGCTTTTTTCCGCCACCAAACGCACCGGTTTGGAAGATGTGGCCACGCTGCTGTGGGATTGGGCCCATCCAGTTGGCGCGGCGTCTGTGACGGCCCAAGCGATCTCGGTGTAAAGGCTTCCCGCAGGCTGCTGAAATGCTTCGGGCCATCGGGGACCGCTATCGCCGCCTTGATGCCTAAGCAACCTTAGTGGACACGCCGCACGCCCCAATGTGCTTGGCTCCAAGGCGGATGCAATGCTCGCGTGAACGCGCACCGAATCGCCCTCATTGCACCGTGGTAGTCCCTCACTTACCCGTACATGGCAGGCGAACCCGGCGGCCGCGACTTGAAACGTTTATGCACCCAGTAGTACTGCGCCGGGTCCTGGTCAATCCATTGTTCCAAGCTTTGATTCATGCGCAAGGTGTCGGCTTGCAGGTCCTCGCTGGGGAAATCGTGCCAGGCTGCGCTCAGGGTGACCTCGTAGCCACCGGGCACCAGACGGGTAATCAAAGCACAAACGCGTGCGCGCCCAAGCTTGGCAAAGCGCGACAGTGCGGGAACGGTAGCGGCGGGTACACCATAAAACGGTACCCATAGCGCGCCATCCGCGCCGAAATCCATATCCGGCGACAAGTGCAAACGGATGCCCTTGCGCAAACCGCGCAGTACCGGTTGCGGCCCGTCTTTGCGGGCAATAGAAAACACGTTCCCTGAACGGTTGCGGCCTTGAACCATCCATTCTTCTGCCCAGGCGTTGGATAAGGGCACGTAGATGCAAGCCGTCCTGATTTGCTGCAACTCAGTGAGCACCACGCCGCCCACATCCAAACCCACCGTATGGGGCGCCATAAATATCAAGGGATCGGGATTGCGTAATTCCTCCAAAGCGCCCGCAAAATGGATGCGATGGCGCAATACGGAGGGCGGCGCATGCCAAAGCCAGGCGCGGTCCAGCAAGGACTGGGCGAATAAGCGGAAGTGGCGGCGCGCCATCGCGGTGCGCTGCACCGCAGTCAAATGCCCGAAACAGGCCGCAAGGTTGGTCTGCACAACGCCGCGCCGGCGCCGGGCGAACCCATACAAAAGCACGCCCAATACGCTGCCGATAGCGCGCAACACTGGCAGCGGCAAAAAAGCCAACAAACGCATGAAAAGAATCAACGGGTTCAAGCAAGAGGCTCCTGGCGCGGCTGCTTGTAGCGTTCGTAACCCCACAAATACTGGGTTGGGCACTGGCGCACCAAGCCTTCCATGGCGCTGTTGATGTGCGCGACCATGGAAGCAATATCTGATTGCATGTCCACATCGAATTTGCAGGCATGGATGCAATAGCCGCGGCCCCAGGGGAGCCGCTCACCCCAAGCAATCACTACGTCGGCCCCGGTTTGCAAAACTAGTTTGGCCGCAAGCGTCATGGTGTAGGCCGGGCGACCCCACACCGGCGACCAAATCCCCATCCCCAGTGGCGGCACCTGATCGGGCAATAGACCGACGGCCTCGCCATTGCGCAATGCCTTGAGTAATTTACGCACGCCTTGCAAATTGGTGGGCACCGTCAGCATGCCCTGGCGACTGCGCGAGGCTTGCAACATCGACGCCAACCAAGCTTGCCTGGGCGGGCGGTACAAGACCGTCATCGGGCCATAGCGTGGGGCAAACAAAGTTGCCGCAGTCGGTGCCGTCACTTCAAAACAACCTAAATGCGGCGTCAAAAAAATCACTCCTCTACCGCTGGCGTAAGCGGCCTGGACTACTTCCTGCCCATCCCAGTGCACCGGCACCGGGGCTCCAAACCACAAGCGGGGCGATTCGAGCACGCTACAGCCCGCCTGCCCAAGGGCGCGCCAAGCCTGGCGCCAGCCATAGCCAGCTTGGTGCAACTGTTCCTTAAACCGCTGCCGGTAGTCCCGTGACAACAGGTAGGTCAGAAAACCCAGCAAAAAACCGGCACCATGCAATAGCCACAATGGGCAACGGGAGAGCAGACGAATCCAAAGATGCATAGGGCTTTGCTAGAATGAAACGGTCGCCGAGTTAAACGAGCAACTTGCAGGGCGACGACACAATCAACCGGCGTGATCGGCCAATTGTGCCTTGTCCCAAGGGGCAAATCTGCTAAAGCGTTCGCCAGCTCCCGAGATTGGCAACGCATGTCAACCTCATATTTTTTGGAGAGCAAGCATGGCGAACGATTTTCTTTTTACCTCCGAGTCGGTGTCCGAAGGACATCCGGACAAAGTATCCGACCAGATTTCCGATGCGATTCTGGACGCGATTTTCAAGCAAGACCCCAAGTCCCGCGTCGCAGCGGAAACCCTTTGCAACACCGGACTGGTGGTTCTAGCCGGTGAGATCACCACCAACGCGCATGTGGACTACATTCAAGTAGCACGCGACACCATCAAACGTATCGGCTACGACAACACCGAGTACGGCATCGATTACAAGGGCTGCGCCGTGATGGTGTGCTACGACAAGCAATCCAACGACATCGCACAAGGCGTGGACCATGCCTCGGACGACCACCTGAACACGGGCGCCGGCGATCAGGGTTTGATGTTTGGCTATGCCTGCAACGAAACGCCCGAGCTGATGCCCGCGCCGATTTACTACGCACACCGCCTGGTCGAACGCCAAGCCCAGCTGCGCAAGGACGGCCGCCTGCCATTTTTGCGCCCTGACGCGAAGAGCCAGGTCACCATGCGCTATGTGGATGGGAAGCCGCACAGCATCGACACCGTCGTGCTATCTAGCCAACACAGCCCCGACCAGTCGGAGACCGCCACCAAGATGAAGGACTCGTTTCGCGAGGCCATCATCGAAGAGATTATCAAGCCGGTGCTGCCCAAAGAATGGCTCAAAGACACGCGCTTTCTGATCAACCCGACCGGTCGCTTTGTGGTCGGCGGCCCCCAGGGAGACTGCGGCCTGACCGGTCGCAAAATCATTGTGGACACCTACGGCGGTGCCTGCCCCCACGGTGGCGGTGCGTTTTCAGGGAAAGACCCCAGCAAAGTAGACCGCTCGGCCGCTTACGCTGCGCGCTATGTAGCGAAAAATATTGTCGCGGCCGGTTTGGCCAAGCAATGCCAAATTCAGGTGGCCTACGCCATCGGTGTGGCCCAGCCCATGAATGTGACTGTGTATACCGAGGGCACTGGCGTGATTTCCGACGAGAAAATCGCCGCGCTGATCAGCGAGCACTTCGACCTGCGCCCCAAAGGCATCATCCAGATGCTGGACCTGCTGCGCCCGATTTACGAAAAAACCGCGTCCTATGGCCACTTCGGCCGCGAAGAACCCGAATTCACCTGGGAACGCACGGACAAAGCAGCGGCGCTGCGTGCAGCGGCAGGCCTATGAGGCCTGTGTTTGCGACAGCAAACCGGGGCTTTGCGCTGAGGCACAAAGCAGCGGCGCTGCGTGCAGCGGCAGGGCTGTAATACACAACGCGCATGAAGCTGCAGACACAACGCCTGATAGACCGCTGGCTAGGTCAGGTTCTGTGCGGCGCAGTATCGGGCTGGGTGCAACTGACTAACTTATGGCGCAAGCCTGCGGTGATGCCGCAGGATGCGCGCCATATTTTGGTCATCCTGCTGTCGGAGATGGGCAGCATTGTTTTAGCCGGCCCGATGTTCGCTGCGCTGCGCCAGCGCTACCCGCAAGCGGCGATTCACATTCTTCAGCTCAAAAAAAACCAAGAAGTCACACGCTTGCTGTCGCTCACTGACACGGCGCATATGCATTCGATTGACGACCGCAGCGGTGGGGCGTTGGTGAGCGACATCTTGCGCGTGAGCGCAAAACTGCATGGCATAGGTATCGATGCAGTCATCGACTGCGAATTGTTTTCCCGGGTAAGTGCGCTCCTGTCATTTGCCTGCGGTGCACCGGTGCGCACGGGCTTCACGCCGCATACCCAGGAAGGCCTGTATCGGGGCAGCTTTATCACGCACGCCATTCCTTACAACCCGTACCAGCACATCAGCTTGCAGTTTTTGTCGCTAGTCGATGCGCTGCAAGCGGCCGGCACGCCGCGTAACAAAGCTGCACCGATCCGCTCGGTACCGCAACATAGTGACTTGTCGGTGCCCTTCACGCCAGCAGAGCTTTCTTCGTACCGTGAAAAACTGGTCCAGGACCATCAGGCCGCGCAATCCAAACGCCTGGTCCTTTTGTATGCGGGTGGCGGCATCCTGCCCGAGCGCGCCTGGCCCAAGGAGCACTATGCGCGCGTTGCTCAGGGCCTGTGCCAGCAAGGCTACGCCGTCGGACTGATAGGTCTGAAGGATGATGCCGCTTTGGCGCAGCACCTTACGACCCTGGTAGGCAGCGATTTATGTATCGACCTGACCGGCTACACCCGCAGCATCCGTGAGTTGTTGATGTTGTTTTATGCGGCCGATTTACTCATTACCAACGATGGCGGTCCCGGCCATTTCGCCACCTTAACGCCGATCCAAACCATGGTGTTTTTCGGGCCTGAAACCGGCAAGCTCTACGGCCCCTTGGGTAAACGCAACATAGTGCTTGAATCGGGTATCGCCTGCTCGCCTTGCCTGAGCGCTTACAACCACCGCCTGACTTTTTGCGATGGCGATAACCAGTGCCTCAAGCGTATCGCGCCGGACCCGGTGCTGGACCAGGCCCTGGCCTTCCTGCAAACGCAGCGTGGCGTGCAGGCGGCAGCAGCGGGCGCATGATCACTGAACGCATCTGGCGTGAGCGCCTGCTGGCAATGCTGCGCTGGCTGCTTGGCATCCGCTACATCAAATTCGGCATGGTGGGGGCGAGCGGCACCGTGGTCAATATCGTGGTGCTTTATCTGGGGCACGAGTATTTGTTTCAAAGCCTTGAGGGACCACAAGGGAAGCCTTATGCCTCACTGGCCCTGGCGATTGCCGTGGCCACCGTCAACAACTTCACCTGGAACCGGCTGTGGACTTGGGCCGACCGCGTTACCCAGGCGCCTCTGGAGGCGGGCCTCGAAACACCGCCCCCATCCAGTCTGGCAGCACAGTTAGCCAAGTACACACTAGCATCCTTGTTTGGTAGCGGTTTGCAATACGTGCTTACGCTGTGGCTGACACACAGCATGCACTACATGCTGGCCAATCTGATTGCGATCATCATCGCCAGTCTGAGTAATTTTTTAGCCAACGACCGCTGGACTTTTCGCAAGCGCTAAAGTATCCCGCATGGTGTCCGACCCGCAGCCCCTCACCAGCGTGACAGAACGCGCACTTTGGCCTTGGTGGGTCTTGCTCTTTTGCGCGGTCGGGCTTTATTTTTTTGGATTGTCCAGCCCTTACGCGCCCACCAACGGGGACGAAATGGTCTACATCCATATCGCCCGGCTCACAGCCGCTTCCGGGCATTGGTTGCCGCTGGTGTCAGACCTGGACCATATGCGTAACACCAAACCGCCGCTTTTATTCTGGCAAGCCATCGCCAGCGGTGACTGGGGTGCCCAGGGCACACTTTTTTCATTGCGCTGGCCCAGCGTGGTCTACACCTTGTTAAGCGCAGCTGCCGTGGGGTGGATGACGCTGCGCATTGGCGTTCAGTGGCGTACCGCCGCTGTGGCGGCCATCGCCTATCTCGCATTTTTCTCTACCTACCGTTATGGCCGCGCGTACCTCACCAGTGCACCTGAGACCTTTTGGTTGGCCTTGCCGCTTTGGTACTTGCTCTTGCAGCAAAGTGCAGCCGCCCCATCGGATGGGCACAGGCAATCCCAGAGTGATCAGCGCAGCGCCTGGTCTGTTGGAACTTACACCGTATGCGGCGCCCTCATGGGCGTGGGCCTGCTCTATAAGTCTTTTGCGCTGATCGCCCCTGCCGCCGCCACACTCGCCTGCGCACTGTGGCTTTCACAAGCACCGCCCAAGCTGCGTGGCTTGGTGCGCGTTGGGGTCGGCGTGTCATGGGCTGCGCTTATTGCTTTGTGCGTCTTTGCGCTGTGGTTTGTTGTGGACCCCGATCCGGGAGCTATTTGGCAGGAGTTTGTGATTGGCGAGAACGCCGGCAAGTTGCAAGCGAGTGGAGGCTATTGGCATGCGGCTTTGGCCGGCGATAACCCGCTTTGGCTACAGGCCCTGGCCTATCCAGAAAACGCCGGCTTGCTGCTGCCGGTTGCTTTAGGCTTGTGCCTGTACGGATTACGGGCCGGCTGGCGTGGACATTGGCGGGCCTGGGTAGGAAAGCCGCAAGGCACTTTGCTGGTCTGGCTCATCGTCTGGTTGCTGGTTTTTTGCATCCCCAGCCAGCGCTCGGCACGCTACCTGATACCGGCGATGCCGGCCTTTGCCGTCCTGCTGGCACTGCATTGGGAACGGTTGGGGCGCGGCTGGTTTGCCGTGACTTTGGTGATCGCCGCCTTGGCCCTGGGCATGCTCGCGCGCATTGCTTGGGTTATGCACGACATGGGCATCGCAGAGGACCGCAATCTGTGGACCACACTTTTTTTTGCCGGAATTGGGCTGGGTGCCTGTGTTGCGGGGATGCTTAAGCCAGCTTGGACCCGCGATGCGACGCTGCCGGCCTGCCTTGCCTTGTATGCGTGTTTCACCGCGATGACCGCCCCCTTGTCGGGCGCGCAAGGGGAATATGACAGCGAGGTCAAAGCACGCATGCACGGGCTGCGCATCGCCGTGCCTAGCGGATTTAACGCCCAATACGAGCGCTTTGAATTCCTATTGCCCGGAAACACTTTGCTGCCCTACGCCGCAAAGAACAGCGATAGCGCGGCCTTGGGCACCGACTTAGTACCTGAGCAGCGCTTGGACAACCTACTTCAAAATCACGATGCAGTGGTCTGGCTGGAGCCAGATGTGGCAAACAGCCGGGTAAGTTGTTTGCCACGATGTGTCGTGCTGGGGCAGCGCTGGCATGTGAAAAGCCGTCACCGGGCAGGCGAGGTGAACTTGTCCAATCTGTGGCGACCGCAAGAATGGCTATTTGGCAAAGAACTGCTGATTGTCCCAGCCCCTTAGGGCGCACTTTGAGCAAACTCAGCCTTGTCGGCTTCGCACAAAACGCCGGATAGCAAAGCTGTGCAGCGCTATCCACAAACAGGGATCGAGTACCGCGTCCCACACATTCCCGCTGGGCCAGCGCGAAAACCAAAACACCAGCAAAACTAGCAACAACAAAGCTGGCATTGCGCCAGATACGTGATGCCAACGACCACTTCGCACCCAAGCCAATAATGCGCAGGCCAGCAAGCCAGCGCTGCACACGGGGTGGAAACCCCACACGTAGACGCTGAAGGGCAAGAAACCAAAGGTATCGATTAACAAGATCCAGCCCAGCGCCAGTGCCCCTACAAGAAATACAGGCCCGGTACGCGCTATACCCGTGGCGGCGGGAGACATCGGATAAGTGGTAGAGCTGAGGGACGGATTGCGCTCACCAAAGTAGCCAACTACATAATGCAGTGCCAATGCACAGGCCATCAAACTAGGCTTCTGAAAAGCCAAACCTAGCCAGTAGCTCAGACCCCACGGGCCCAGGTAAAAAGTCCAAACTGCAAGGCTTGCCGCCATGAACACACGGGCTTTTGAAACCTTCGGCCTTTGCAGCCCCAAACCGCCCAGCAGCACCGCCGCTACGACCAGGGCCCAGCCGACTTGGCCTAACCAAGGCAAGTAGGCCGGATCGGGTAGCAGCGGCGCAGCATCCTGCGCAAGGTGGGCAATTGGCGAAAAATCAAGCGGCGTCATGGCAGGCCCGCCGACTGTGCCACGATCGATGGCGGCCCCGCGACCCAGGCAAAGCGCTGCCACACGATGAACTTTCGATCCTCGGTGTAGCTCAGCCACAAATGGCCGTCGGCCATTGCGATGGCCGGGTAAGAAAATTCACGCGCTGTGCTGCCCTGCGCTAAATGGGCGATCGTGACCCATCGCTGTTCATCCTGCATTGCCGCCAAGTCCAAAACATGGCGACCCGCTTTCAGCGGGTTATAGACCAGCAAATGCTGATCTCCAATACTCAATGTAGCGACGCTGGAGTTAGGATTGTCCAAGGCTAAGTCGCCACCATCAGTCCAATGGCGGCCACCGTTGTGGGTTTTTGCTACGCGAATCTGGCCGTTAGGGCCGGCATCGCGCATCAAGGCCCACCAGTACGATTCGTCCAAAGCCAGCAAGGCCGGTTGCAAATTTCGTTGATCATTGGCCAAGATCCGACGGACTCCGGCAAAGTTACCCTGACTGTTCAAGCGCACAGCCACCGCACTTTTTCGGACCAACTCGAAATATGCGGGTAATACGGCCCCGCCGTCGGCCAGCGCCAAGGGCGCTGTGCGGACCAGATAACTGATATTCCACATCCATGAAAGTGGTAGCACATCTAACGGCTCAAAGTGAATGGCCTGGCCTGCTTGCGCAGGGCGTTGACGCAAATGTAAAACGCGCCCAGCCGCCCAGCCGCCTAGACCGGTGCCCACCACATACAAATGCACCTGGCCCTGAGGATCGAGCCAGGCCACGGGATTGCCCAGGCGGCGTATGCCAAAGCCCAGTTGCCCCGCCAGGTCCCACCGGTCCACCACCAAGCTGGCATCGGACCAGGTGCCACTGGCACGGTCTAAGGTCGACATCGCGATTTGCACATTGGGCGCGCTTTCGCGGTCACCGGCAAACCAGAACGCCATCAGGCTCGCCGGGTTACTCTGTGGCAAAGCGACCAAAGTGCTGGCATGGGCTGCCAAAACGCCTGGCGGCATAGGAATACGCCCTTGCCCTATTCGCTCCCAATGACCGATGCCCTGTGGCAGCACCTGCTGTGACGACGTTTGCGATGGCGTCTGCATTGCTGCCAAAGAGGGCAAAGGCTCGATGCGAGCACGTGCCGGCAGCAGCTCAGCGCGACGGGCGCCATCAGCCCATACGAGCAGCGAACAAAGGCCGAGCGCAATCGCACCACGCAACAAAACGAATAAAACGTGCATAACTCGATCTTAGCTGCCCGCGATTTTTCCAGAGGTAATTTGCAAGCAAGGGCTAAACTGCCCGCATGCCAAACAGCAACATGCCATTGCACGCGACGCCCACCATGCCCACCTCTAGTGTTCTTGCCGTCATGCCCTTAGGCTTCCCCTGGCAAACCATGGACCCGTTTTTGTTTTGTGTCCACCATGACGATGCCTACCCCCGCGGTAACGCTGACATGGGGCCCGACGCTAGCTTAGACGGCAGAAACATGGGACAGGACTTCGAGGGCAAGGACGGATGGCGCATGTACCACGGCAGCACGGTGCCGGGCTTTCCCGCGCATCCGCACCGGGGTTTTGAAACCGTCACCATCGTGCGCCAGGGCTTTATCGACCATTCGGACTCTTTGGGTGCGACGGCTCGTTTCGGGCCAGGCGATGTGCAATGGCTCACGGCGGGCAAGGGCATTGTGCATTGCGAAATGTTTCCCCTGCGCAGCGCCGAGGCTCCCAACCCAGCCGAGTTATTCCAGATCTGGCTGAATTTACCAGCCCGTAAAAAAATGGCAGAACCCCACTTCACCATGCTCTGGGCCGACAGCGTTCCGCTTCTTGAATTAAGCGATGCGCAAGGGCGCAAGACCTTCGTGCAAGTGGTCGCAGGGGCGCTTGGGCATGCGCGCGGGGCAGCACCACCACCCGACTCCTGGGCCTCAGAAGTAGACTCCGACCTGGCCATTTGGACAATTCGTTTGCAGGCAGGTGCGCAGTGGACGATGCCGGGCGCACGCCATGCGCAAACCCGTCGGCGCTTGTATTACTTTCGGGGCAACGGGCTTAGCATCAACGGGCAATCCATACCCCCGCAATCGGTGGTGGAAGTGAAGGCCCAGGATGCGATTGCGCTACAAGGCGGCAGCGACGAGACGCAATTGTTGGTCCTACAAGGACGCCCTATCGGGGAGCCGGTGGCGCAGTATGGCCCTTTTGTCATGAATACCCAGGCCGAAATCCATCAAGCCTTTGCCGATTACCGCCGTACCGAGTTCGGCGGATGGCCTTGGGGGCGTAGCGACCCGGTGCATGCGAGCGATAAAGGTCGATTTGCCCGGCACGCCGATGGCCGGATAGAGGAGCGCTGAAGACAGCCCGTCCCTGGCGCCCGCCCGCGACACGTGCGAGCCCATCGCAATTCTTCAAAACCCTACCGCAAGCTGGCCGCTTGCTGCAAAATGCGCCCCTTCATGGTTTCACTAAGACGCATTCATGTCACTCATTCCGGCGACCATACTTACAGGTTTTTTAGGCGCAGGTAAAACCACCTTGCTCAAACGCATCCTCACGGAGGCGCACGGGCAGAAGATCGCAGTGATCGAAAACGAGTTTGGCGAGGAGAACATCGACAGCGATATTTTGGTGTCCGATACGCAAGAACAAATCATCCAGATGAGTAATGGCTGTGTCTGCTGCACCATCCGAGAAGACTTGCGCACCACCTTGCAGGAATTGGCGGAGAAAAAGCGTAAAGGAGAACTGAATTTTGACCGCGTGGTCATCGAAACCACCGGTTTGGCCGATCCCGGACCCGTAGCGCAAACCTTTTTCATGGATGATGAAGTAGCCGAATCCTATTTGCTGGACGCCATCTTGACTTTGGTGGACGCCAAACATGCGCCCGAGCAACTCAACGAACGCCAAGAAGCGCGCCGCCAAGTGGGATTTGCAGACCAAATTTTCATCAGCAAATCGGATTTGGTGAGCGCCGATGCACTAGGCGCGCTGACACACCGGCTCAAACACATGAATCCGCGCGCGCCGCAACATATTGCGCATTTTGGTCACATGGACATCAAAAACGTGCTCGACTTACACGGTTTTAATCTCAATGCCACACTGGACATTGACCCGGAGTTTCTGAGCCCCGCAGACCATGACCATAACCATGACCATGCGGGTCACGATCACGGGCATGACCACGATCATGGCCATCACCACCATGGGCCGGACTGCGACCATCCTTCGCACGGCGACGCGCAGGCGCATGGACACCACCACCATGTAGACGATGACGTCAAGAGTTTTGTATTTAAATCCGAGCGGCCCTTCGATCCGGGCAAGCTCGAAGACTTTCTGGGCGCTATCGTCAATATTTACGGCCCGCGCATGCTGCGCTATAAGGGTGTTTTGTACATGCAAGGCAGTGACCGAAAAGTCATATTCCAAGGCGTGCATCAACTAATGGGCAGCGACCTGGGCCCGCTGTGGGCAGCCCACGAACGTAAATCGAGCAAACTGGTATTTATCGGCATTGACCTGCCCAAAGACATACTTTTGCAGGGGATGGAACAGTCATTAGTATGAAGGTTTTTGCCGTTTTCCGCGAAGCGGGCCCAGAGCCAGCGCTTGCCTGTACACTCGCGCGCCGACCAAGGGGGCCGGCAGATCAGGCAGGCCGCAAAACCGGCCTTCCCGATAGGGTCCCGCCTGAGCGCTTACTGAGAGGAGACACGAATTGAACGCCACCAGCACCAAAAAGGCCAAGCCCCACGTGGCCGCCAAGCCGCAGCCAAAAGCTAAGGCGGTCGCGGCCAAGAGCACTAAGGCGGTAGCTACAGCGGCGAAAAAGCCGGTAGCACCGGTGAAATCCGTTGCCAAATCTCCACCAAAAGCCAACCCGCCTTCGGCAAAAAAAACAGTGACTACACCTGTGAAAAGTAAACCAGTAAGCAAAGTTGTCACTCCCCGGGCTGCACCCTTAGCCACAAAGCCCAAGGCGCCGGCGGCAACCGCAGCTAAACCTAAAGCGGTGCTCGCAAAACCTCCCGCACCGGCGGTCACTGTGGTGGCGCCCCCTAAATTGCTGGCAACACCCGCCGCGACGGTCGGCCCAGCAGCGGTCCCAGTGAAATCCGGTCGGCCCTCTTCTCGCCTTGCGCAATTGACAGTGCCCTCTATGGCGCAGTCGGTGGCCTCGACGGCTGCGAAATCGAGTTTTGGCCCCTCGGGTGATCTCGAACCGCTGACACCTGTGATCCCGGCGCTAGTAAAGAAGGACAGCAAACTAGCCAACAACTGGAAAACCAAACCCGTACACGAGCTCAGCGACGCCGAATTGCTCGCGATGCCGGATTCGGAATACATGAACGTTGTGCAAATGGCTGCCTTCCGACTTAAATTGGTTGTGCTCAAGCGCGATATTCTGAGCAATGCCGGTGAAACCACCGAACATCTTCGCGAAGACACTTCTGTCGTGCCCGACCCAGCAGACCGCGCGACCATCGAGGAAGAACATGCACTGGAGTTGCGCACACGTGACCGTGAGCGCAAACTGTTGAAAAAAATCGAACAATCCATCGGTCGTATCGACGCCGGGGATTACGGCTATTGCGATGAAACCGGCGAAGCCATCGGGGTCGGCCGCCTGCTGGCAAGGCCCACAGCCACGCTGTCCCTGGAAGCCCAGCAACGGCGCGAGCTCAAACAAAAAATGTTTGGTGATTGAACATTTCGGAACAAACACCCTGAGCCATGCGCCCCGAAGATACCTCTGATACGAACACCGGCGCCAAGACACAAATGGCGTACTCGGGTGTGGGTGGAAGTGATAGGGCGCGAGTCCTCCGAGTCTCGCGCCAACAGGAGTTTGCTCATTTACGTTTGCACATGGGTTCAGTCCAGGGCGTAAATACCGTGGCAGGAGTGCGCAGCCATACCGTACGGGACAAATCTATTTCACGCCAAGCGCTGGAAAAAATAGATCGGATCGGCGCCCAGTTGGAAAACCATTGGAGCCCAAGAGAAGTCAAAACCGCACCGATTGAGGCGCAAGCTGCGGTGTCTAGATTGGAAACGACCCTGTTGCCCGATCCGCCTTTCATGCTAGCGAAGCTGCCAGAAACGGCAATCCACAAATCCGTGGAGGTCCCCATGCTTACGCTGCCTAACCGTGCTAAACCGGCGTCCCACGAACAACCCGCGCAGAACCGAATGGAATGGATATCGAACCCAACGCTCGGTGAAGTAGCCCTCCTGTGTTTGCAACGTAAGGACGCTGCTGCGCAATCGCGATTGCGTGCCGCTTTGACCACGCAAAACGAGCGTACCCCGCTTGCATACCATCAAGCGCTACTACTCCTGGAAATCTGTCGCCTCCAAAACGACATGACAAGCTTTGACGACACCGTGATGGAGTATGTGCACTGGTGGAATGACACAGCGCCACTTTGGGAGGTGAAACCCGCGCCAAGGGCGCAATCGCCTTGGCACCTGCGAGGCGATATGCAAGACGCAGACAACTTGCAATTACCCGAATTGAATTTAAGCCAAGAAGCAAAAACCTTGACTATTGACTGCACGGCATTGCTGCGCATGGACCAGCAGGCAGCGAAAGCACTTTTAGTCTGGTTACGGCGCGCGCAGTTGCTTAACTATGCCCTGCGCATGGAGACATCGTCGGTGCTGGTTTACTTGCAATGGACTGTCACAGGCATGGAAAAATTCGCCACGCTGCGAAAAACCTTCTAAGTACCTAGCCCACCACCAAAGCGGCAGGATGACAGCCACCAGGCTCGGCGATTGAAGCCCGCCAGCGCTCAAATCCAATTCACCCGTTACTTTCACTGAAGATGCTAAGTGCTTAATTTAGAACATATTTTCTCTTGATTTCAGGAGAAAAACAGTTTCTAAGTCTTTGATTTCATTGGAAAAAACTTACACAAATCCTATTCCAAACCGCAATTTGCTGGTAAAGTGCAATTAAGTGCAAATAAGTGGAGGAAAGTGCCAAAAACAAGGCCTTTCTCTCGTTAAGCTGGAATAAGAGGTTGTTGTGGTGTTTCAAGGTGCTTCTTCGCTCACGCTCGACGGAAAAGGGCGCCTTTCGGTGCCCACCCGGCACCGCGATGTTCTGAGCGCCACCGCCCAGGGCTTGCTGACCATCACCAAGCACCCGCATGGTTGCCTGATGGTTTTCCCCCGTCCCGAATGGGATGTTTTTCGTGACCGAATTTCGGCACTGCCCATGTCGGCGCAATGGTGGAAACGCATTTTTCTGGGTAATGCGATGGATGTTGAGCTTGACGGTACGGGCCGCGTCCTGATCTCCCCCGAATTGCGCCAGGGTGCGGGCATCACAAAAGACACCATCTTGCTGGGCATGGGCAACCATTTCGAGCTTTGGGACAAAGCGGCTTACGAGGCGCAAGAAGCGAAGGCCATGCAAGAGCAAATGCCTGACGTGTTCAAAGACTTTTCTTTCTGAGCGTGCCCATGGACGCGGCTGCGCAACACACCACTGTCTTGCTTACAGAAGCGGTTGACGCGCTTTTGACGTGCGCAGACACCGCGGACACCACCGCGCAGGACGGCTTGTACGTAGATGCGACGTTTGGCCGCGGCGGCCACACCCGTTTGCTGCTAAGCCGACTGTCCCCATCTGCAAGGGTGCTGGCATTTGACCGCGATCCCGACGCCGTGGCCCAGGCGTCCTCGCTGCACGATCCCCGCTTCTCCATTCGCCAGCAAAGTTTTTCCCATATTGCTGAGCTAGAAGCGTCCAGCGCCGCAGGTATTTTGATGGACCTCGGCGTGAGTTCACCCCAAATTGATACCCCGTCGCGCGGCTTTAGTTTTCGCTTTGACGGCCCCCTGGATATGCGCATGGACACTACGCGCGGGCAAAGCGTGGCCCAGTGGTTGGTCGATGCAACCGTAGAGAAAATTGCGGAGGTAATACGTGAGTATGGCGAAGAGCGGTTTGCTGGCCAGATTGCAAAGGCAATTGTCGCGCACAGGCAGGAACGTGGGCCGATTGAAAGTACCACCGAGCTTGCCCAACTCGTGGCTGACACCGTCAAGACCCGCGAGCCGGGGCAGAACCCTGCTACACGCACCTTCCAAGCGTTTCGGATTTTCATCAACGCCGAATTGGAAGAGCTTGGGCAAGCGCTAGAGGCCTCACTTGATGTGCTTGCGCCGGGCGGCCGCTTGGTGGTCATTAGTTTTCACTCGCTGGAAGACCGTATCGTCAAGCAATTCATTGCGCGCCACTCCAAGGACGAATACGACCGGCGTCGGCCTTTTGCAGCGCCGCGGCCCATGCGACTGCGAGCCCTGGGGCGCAGTCGCCCAAGTGCCGCAGAAATTAGCGCCAATGCGCGCGCGCGTAGCGCCATCATGCGTGTTGCCGTGCGCAATAGCGCTGTCTTGGGCTTGGCTGCATGACACGGGTCAGTTTGCTGCTCATCATTGCCACGCTGGGCAGCGCCATGTACCTAGTGAGCGTGCAGTACGAGTCGCGCCGCCTGTTCACCGAGCTCGAGCGCGCGCAGCGCGAAGGGCGTCGCTTGAAGACTGAATTTGAACGCCTCGAAGTGGAAAAGCGCAGCCAGGCCACGCCCGCGCGCGTGGAACGCGTGGCACGCGAGAAACTGCAAATGCACCAGGTGACGCCTGGCATTACCCTGTACATGGGACAGGCCCAAAGTCCGGAGCAGCACCCATGAGCCGCAGCATCCGCTACACCGCCAGCCCCTTGCTTACCAGCCGCACACCGGTATGGCGCAGCAAATTGGTGGTTTCAGCCTTGGCGTTAGGCTTTGTGGGTCTGGGCGCCCGCGCGGCCTACATTCAGGTGTTTAACAACGACTTTTTCCAACGTCAGGGTGAGGTGCGCTACAGCCGCACACTGGAGCTGCCGGCCAACCGGGGGCGCATTCTGGATCGCAACGGCCTGATTTTGGCCTCCAGCGTGCCCTCGCCCAGTATTTGGGCTATTCCCGAGGAAGTGGACCTCGATGACGCCCAGCGCAATAACTTGGCCAAATTGCTGGAACTGCCCTTGGCCGAGTTGAATAAAAAACTCGCCGATGAAGACAAAAGCTTTGTCTGGCTCAAGCGCCATGTGGAGCCGGAGAAAGCCAAGCAAATCGCAGAGGCCGGCTTCAAAGGCATATCCCAGCGTACCGAATTCAAACGCCAATACCCCGAAGGTGAAGCCGCTGCCCATGTAGTGGGTTTCACCAATGTGGAAGACAACGGACAAGAAGGCATTGAACTGCTCTACAACAGCACTTTGCTGGGCCGCCCCGGCTCGCGCCATGTAATTAAAGATCGCCTGGGCCAGGCCGTAGAGCAAGTCGGTGAAAGTGTGCCTCCGGTGGCAGGCAAAGACGTGCAACTGAGCATCGACACCAAGGTGCAGTTTTTTGCCTACCAAAAGCTGCGTGATGCCGTCGTGAATAATCGCGCCCAAGCGGGTAGTGTTGTAGTCTTGGACGCCAACACGGGTGAGGTCCTCGCCTTGGCCAATTACCCCAGCTACAACCCGGAAAAACGGCTCAACCTGAGCGGAGCGCAACTGCGCAACCGCGCGCTGACGGATACCTTTGAGCCTGGTTCGGTGATGAAACCATTCACCATCGGTCTGGCACTGGAAACCGGGCGTGTCCAAACCTCCACCATCATTGACACGGCGCCCGGTTCAGTCACGATAACCGGCACGACGCTTCGTGACACCCACCCGCATGGTGCCTTGACCGTCGAGCAAGTCATACAAGTCTCCAGCAATGTGGGTACCACCAAGATCGCCATGCAGATGCCCGCCAGCGAAATGTGGGAGACCTTCTCTGGCGCAGGATTCGGACAAAAGCCGCAAATCGAATTCCCCGGCGCGGTGCCCGGCAAACTGCGGCCTTACAAAAGTTGGCGACCGATTGAACAGGCCTCCGCCTCTTACGGCTATGGTCTGTCGGCATCCTTGTTTCAAATGGTGCGTTCCTACACGGTGTTCTCGCATGATGGGCAAATCATTCGCGCCACGCTGCTCAAAAACGACGAGCCGGCAGTCGGTGTCCCTGTGTTTTCCAGCGACACCGCCGCCAAAGTACGCAAGATGCTGCAAATGGCCGCTGGACCTGGGGGCACAGGTCCCAAAGCGCAAACTGCCGGTTATTCGGTGGGCGGAAAATCCGGCACCGTTTACAGGCAAATGGGCAAAGGCTATGGCAGCGATGGCAACCGCAAATACCGTAGTTTCTTTGTCGGCATGGCGCCCATCGACAAGCCGCGCATCATCGTGGGCGTCATGCTCGACGAACCCAGCGCAGGCAAATACTTTGGTGGCGAGGTAGCCGCGCCGGTGTTCAGCCAGACAGTACAGCAAACCCTGCGCGTCATGGGCGTACAGCCCGATATCAGCATCCGCCCGCAAATCGTAGCCACCGCCGTGCAGGAAAGCTTTTGATGCAGGCCAGTTTGCATAGCCCCCAAGAAGCCGCACAATGGTTGCGCGGGCGCGCCGTTTCAGCACTGCGTACAGACCATCGCAAGCTGCAAGCGGGCGAAGGCTATCTGGCTTATACCGGCCACACCGTGGACGCAAGGCGTTTTGTAAGTCAGGCGCTGCAAGCTGGTGCCCATGCCTGTCTGATAGAAGCGCAGGATGCAGATCAAATTGCCCAAGATCCGCAGCGCATCGCCAGCTACGCAAATCTTAAAGCGCACAGCGGGAAAATCGCCGCCGCGTTTTACGGTAACCCGTCACGTCAACTGCAGGTGCTGGCAGTAACCGGCACCAATGGCAAAACATCGACGGCCTGGTGGCTCGCGCAGGCACTCAACAGCCTAGGCAAAACGGACCAGTGCGCGCTCATTGGTACGCTGGGCATCGGCATCCCAGAGCGCAATAGCAGCAGCCTCCATGGCTTGTCTGGCAGTGGTTTAACTACACCGGATGGGGTTCTGTTGCAACACAGTTTGCGGGTTTTCCTAGACCAGGGTTTGCAATTTTGCGCGCTAGAAGCCTCTTCCATCGGAATCGAAGAAAGTCGCCTGGACGGCACTGGCTTGCGCCTTGCCATCTTCACCAATTTCACGCAGGACCATCTGGACTATCACGGCACGATGCAAGCCTACTGGGCAGCCAAACGGCGCTTGTTCGATTGGCCGGGTCTGCAGGCGGCAGTCGTGAATATCGATGATGACCACGGAGCGCTATTAGCACAGGACTTGGGCGAAGCGTCAGCGCACATCGACCTGTGGACGGTGTCCATGCTGAAACCGGCACGCTTACAGGCATGTGATGTCAGCAGCACTGCGCAAGGACTGCGTTTCTCGGTCCGCGAAGGAAAGCAGCGCTGTGCAGTGCAAACCCGCATCATCGGCAGCTACAACGTCTCCAACCTATTGGGCGTATTGGGCGCACTGCGCGCCTCGGGCATGGACCTGGCGAGTGCGGTACAAGCTTGTAGTGCACTCACCTCGGTTCCGGGGCGTTTGCAATGCGTCGGGGGTGACGATGCGCCTCTGGCAGTGATCGACTACGCGCACACCCCCGATGCTTTACAAAAAACCTTAGAGGTACTTAGGCCTGTGGCACAAGCACGTGGCGGCGCACTGTGGTGCCTGTTTGGCTGCGGCGGTGATCGCGACAACGCCAAGCGTCCGCTGATGGGCGCAATCGCCGCAAGTCTGGCCGACGACATCGTGGTGACCAGCGACAACCCCCGGCTTGAGAGCACTTCGTCCATCATCGCCCATATTCTCGCCGGCATGGGTGGACGCAAAGCGGTGCACGTACAAGCGGACCGGGCATTGGCTATTTCCCACACACTTGCGCATGCAGCGCCGCAGGATGTAGTGTTGATCGCGGGCAAAGGCCACGAGTCAAGCCAAGAAATTGCCGGGAAAAAAATTGATTTTTCCGATTTGGCGCATGCCGAGCAGGCATTGGCAGCACGGCAAACCAAGGTGATTGCATGAGCGCGGCACTTGGTTACTTGTCACAGGTATTGCAATGGCTACAGCAAGGCAGTGCGAGCTTGTGTCCACGCTTGCAGGGCGCCGCCGAGGCGGGCTTTAGCCGCGTCCACACGGACAGCCGCAGCATCGAAGCGGGCGATTTATTTGTTGCCTTGCGCGGCGACAGCTTTGACGCCAACGACTTTTTACAAGAAGCCAAAGAACGCGGCGCTAGCGCACTGATTTGTCATAGCGGCTTAGCGCCAAACCAATACCCTGACGGCATACCACGCATAGAGGTAAGCGATAGCACCTTGGCCCTAGGTCAGTTGGCGCTCTGCTGGCGCGCGCAATTCAGCGTTCCACTTATCGCCGTTACCGGTAGCAATGGCAAAACAACGGTCACGCAAATGATCGCTTCCATATTGCACCAACACGCTCCACATGGCGCGGCGCTGGCAACGCAGGGTAATTTGAATAACGCCATCGGCGTGCCCCTTACCTTGCTGCGGCTACGCGCGTCACACCGCATTGCGGTAGTGGAACTGGGCATGAACCACCCGGGCGAGATTGCGCAACTGGCGGCAATGGCCCAAGCCACGGTGGGCCTGGTCAACAACGCGCAACGCGAGCATTTGGAATTCATGCGTACCGTCGACGCCGTCGCCACCGAAAACGGCGCCGTATTGGAAGCGCTGCCTGCAAGCGGCTGCGCGGTGTTCGGGCTGGACGATAGCTACAGCGGCCACTGGATGGCACAAAATAAAGCACAGCGCATGATCGGCTTTGCCGCTACACCCGCCAATGGAAATGACGGCGTCTTCGGTGAAACAGCCCTTTGGCAAGATGGCGGCTGGCTGGTCCAAGCACACTGGCGCCTGGGCGCGGACAGCGGCCGGTTGCAATACCGGCTGGCTATCGCTGGTCAGCATAACGTGCGCAACTCCTGGGCCGCCGCTGCCTGCGCATTGGCTGCAGGGGTCAGCCCTGCCGCGATTGAACGCGGTTTGCAAGCTTTTGTACCCGTCAAAGGGCGCTCGCGTGCGCTGCAATTGCAATGGGGTGAGCGCAACGTCCAGGTGGTGGACGATAGCTACAACGCCAACCCTGATTCAGTGCAGGCGGCCATCGATGTATTGCGTGACCTGCCTGCACCACGCCTTTTGGTGCTCGGTGACATGGGCGAGGTGGGTGAAGACGGACCGCACTTACATGCGCAAGCCGGTCTGTACGCCCACCAACAAGGTATTGAGCAACTCCTGGCTACAGGCCCACTGAGCCAATCTGCTACTCAAGCCTTCACACAAGCAGGTGGGCGCGCGCAACACTGCGCCGACCTGCCCGCTTTAACCCATGCGGTAGAAAAGGCGCTGGCGCACAGCGCAAGTATGTTGGTCAAGGGTTCGCGCTTCATGGGTATGGAAAAAATCCTAGAGACTCTGCAACAGCATGCAGCGACGCAGCATGCCCCCGAGGAGTCTGTCCATGTGGCCTGATGACAAGCGCGAGGAGGCTCTATGCTGCTGAGCCTGGCGCAATGGTTGCAAAGCTTGTACCCGGAATGGGGTTTTCTCCGCGTTTTTCAGTACCTTACCTTTCGCGCCGTCATGGCCGCTGCAACTGCGCTTTTGATCGGTTTGGCCGCAGGTCCTGCCGTGATCCGGCGACTGCGTGCACTGAAGATTGGCCAACCCATACGCGGCTACGGCATGGAGTCCCATTTCAGTAAAAGCGGCACACCGACCATGGGCGGTGTGCTGATATTGATTGCCATAACCAGCTCTACTTTGCTGTGGGTAGATGTATCGAACCGGTTTATTTGGATCAGCCTCATCGTGACCCTGGGTTTTGGCGCGATCGGCTGGGCCGATGACTGGCGCAAAGTGGTGAACAAAGACCCCGAAGGTATGCCTTCGCGCGAAAAATACCTGTGGCAATCCATCATCGGCTTATTGGCGGCGCTATGGCTGGTGTTCAGTATTTCAGAGAACTCCAATGGTCGGGTGCTTGAGCTGTTTATCAACTGGGTCAGCTCCGGTTTTGACGTTAATCTGCCGCCCAAAGCCGGACTGATGCTTCCCTTCTTCAAGCAAGTCAGTTATCCACTTGGCGTGCTCGGCTTTGTCGTGCTGACTTATTTGGTGATAGTGGGCTCCAGCAACGCGGTCAACTTGACCGATGGCCTGGACGGCTTGGCCATCATGCCGGTGGTGATGGTGGGCTCTGCGCTCGGTGTGTTTGCCTATGTCACCGGCAGTGTTATTTACTCCAAATACCTGTTTTTGCCGCACATTCCCGGAGCCGGTGAACTATTGATTTTTTGCGCCGCCATTGCCGGTGCTGGCCTTGCATTTTTATGGTTCAACACGCATCCGGCCCAAGTATTTATGGGCGATGTGGGTGCGCTGGCCCTCGGTGGCGCACTGGGCACGGTGGCTGTCATCGTACGCCAGGAGATCGTGTTGGCCATGATGGGTGGCGTGTTTGTGGCCGAGGCCATGTCGGTGATGCTGCAAGTGATGTACTTCAAGTACACCCGCAAAAAATACGGCGAAGGCCGCCGCCTGTTCCGCATGGCGCCTTTGCACCACCATTTCGAAAAGCAAGGTTGGAAGGAAACGCAAGTCGTGGTGCGTTTTTGGATCATCACCATGCTGCTGTGCCTGCTGGGCTTGTCCACCCTGAAGCTGAGGTGAGCCGATGAACATGCAAGGGCAACAGGTGCTAGTCGTCGGTCTGGGAGCTTCCGGCCTGGCGATGGCAGTCTGGTGCGCGCGCGCCGGGGCGCAAGTGACGGTGCTCGATGACCGCGCCTCACCACCACAAGCGGTAACCCTGGCGCAAGAAATTCCGAATGCACGCCTATTACATGGCGCGCTCGATGCACATGCCTTAGCGAATGGCCCCTTTCAGCGCATCTGCATCAGCCCCGGGCTGACACCGGTACGCGTCAGTTCCTTGGTCGATGCGGCCCGCGCGCAGGGCCTATGGGTAGGCAGCGAACTGGGCTTGTTTGCACAAGCGTTGCAAGACCTTCGCAACACGCAGGCCTACCAGCCCCAAGTGATTGCGATAACCGGTACCAACGGCAAAACCACCGTCACGGCACTGACGGGTCAATTGGTAGCGCGTGCCGGTAAAACGGTGGCCGTGGCCGGCAACATCGGTCCGACCCTGCTGGACACGCTGGCCCAGGCTTTAGCGGCGCATGCATTGCCGCAGGTCTGGGTCTTGGAGTTGTCGAGCTTTCAGTTGCACTATGCAGAAGACTTTGAACCGACGGTGGCCACCGTGCTCAACCTCAGCCAAGACCACCTAGATTGGCATACCAACTTAGCGGACTATGCACGCGCCAAGGCCCGCATCTTTGGCAGCAAGGGCGTGATGCTGCTCAACCGCGACGATGTACAAGTCATGGCCATGCTGCCCGAGCCGCGGCGCGTAAAACTACAAAAGCCGGTGCAACGCGCCCATATTTGCTTTAGCGCACAAACGCCGACCCACGCGGACGACTACGGCCTTGAAGAAGTCAATGGCGTAGTGTGGCTGGTACGCGCAGCGCCCGCAGATGAAACCCTCAAACGCGGGCGCAATACAGCGGTCGAAGACTTATTTTTACAACGCCTGATGCCAGCCGATGCGCTACGCATCCGCGGTCGACATAACGCCTGCAACGCATTAGCGGCTCTAGCCCTGGCGAGCGCTACGGGCTGCGCGCTAGGACCCATGTTGTTCGGGCTGCGCGAATACAGCGGCGAGCCACACCGGGTGCAGTCGCTAGGTGTGGTCAACGCAGTCGAATACTTTGACGATAGCAAAGGCACCAACGTGGGCGCCACCGTGGCCGCCTTGCAAGGCTTGGGGCCGGACCGATCTTTGATTTTGATTTTGGGTGGTGAGGGCAAAGGGCAAGACTTTGCACCCCTGGCAGCGCCCGTGCGCCAGCATGTGCGCGCGGTGCTGCTGATCGGCCGCGACGCCGCGCTGATCCGCCAAGCCTTGCACAGCACTGGCGTGGCACTGCACGATGCCGCGTCGATGGACGATGCGGTACAGCAAGCCGCTGAACTCGCACAGGCAGGCGATGCGGTGCTGATGTCGCCGGCCTGCGCCAGCTTTGACATGTTCAAAGATTATGCCCACCGCGCCGCCGCGTTTGCGCAGGCCGTGCAAGCGCTAGCTTTGGCGCAAGGTCAGATGCTGGAGGTGGCGCTATGAGCATTACTGCCAGCTGGTTGGGCCGCTGGGGTCTGGGCAAAGACGCCCAGCAGACAGATGCCTTGCCAGTGCGCCTGGGCCGACGTGCCAATTACGCCAATGCCCAAAGCATCAGCCGGGTCAGCAGCCTGGATCATGCTTTGATCGCCGTGGTTTGCACGCTCTTGGTCTGGGGCGCGATCATGGTCTATTCAGCGACCATCGCCATGCCCGATAACCCCAAGTTTCTGGGCTACACGCACAATCATTTTTTAGTTCGCCATTTCGCCTCCATTGCCACAGGCCTGCTGGCCGGTCTGATCGCTTTCCAGGTGCCAGTGCAAACCTGGGAGAAGCTCGCGCCCCTATTGTTTATGGCGTCGCTCGTTCTGTTGGCGGCGGTGCTGATCCCCCATATCGGCAAAGGCGTGAACGGCGCCAGGCGCTGGATCTCGCTGGGTATTACCAGTTTCCAGCCCTCGGAGCTGGCCAAGTTTTCTGCCGTGGTCTATGCCTCTGGCTATATGGTGCGCAAGATGGAAGTCAAAGAAGACTTTTTGCGTGCGGTATGGCCGATGGCCGCTGCCGTTGGCGTGATGGGTGTCTTATTGTTGGCTGAGCCGGACATGGGTGCATTCCTGGTGATTGCCATCATCGCCATGGGTATTTTGTTTTTGGGTGGCGTCAACGCCAAAATGTTCTTCTTAATCTCGGGCGTGCTCGTCGGTGCTTTTGCGCTGATGATCGCCTTTAATGACTACCGACGCGAGCGCATTTTCGCCTACCTAGATCCATGGAGTGAGCACAATGCTCTGGCCAAGGGCTACCAGTTGACACACTCGCTCATTGCCCTGGGGCGCGGCGAGATATTCGGCGTGGGTTTGGGCGGCAGCGTAGAGAAGCTGCATTGGCTACCAGAAGCGCATACCGACTTTCTCGTGGCAGTGATCGGTGAAGAGTTCGGCCTGGTTGGCATCTTAGCGCTCATCGTCTTATTCCTCTGGATGACGCGGCGCATCATCCATATCGGTCGCCGGGCGGTGGCGCTGGAGCGCGTGTTTGCCGGTCTGGTGGCCCAAGGTGTGGGCATATGGATGGGCTTTCAAGGCTTTATCAATATGGGGGTGAACCTGGGTGCGCTGCCTACCAAAGGGCTGACACTGCCGCTGATGAGCTATGGCGGCTCGGCGATTTTGGTCAATCTGGTCGCGCTGGCCTTGGTACTGCGCATTGAGTATGAAAACCGAAAGCTGATGCAAGGAGCGCCCGCATGATGGCCGCCCACAGCAAAGGCACACCTTGCGCGCTGGTGATGGCTGGCGGCACCGGCGGACACATCTTCCCAGGCCTGGCGATTGCGCAAGCGCTACGCGACAAGGGCTGGCGCGTGCATTGGTTAGGTGCGCCAGGCAGCATGGAGAGTCGGCTCGTGCCGCCTCGTGGCTTTGCGCTTGAAACCATCGAATTCTCTGGGGTCCGCGGCAAGGGCCCGTCTAGCCTGCTATGGTTACCGTTGCGCCTGCTTCGCGCTTGCTGGCAAAGCAAGGCCGTGCTGGGCCGCGTAAAGCCCGACGTCGTGCTCGGCTTTGGCGGCTACATCAGCCTACCCGGTGGCTTAATGAGCGCACTCAAACGCATACCGCTGCTGGTGCACGAACAAAACTCGGTGGCTGGCGCTGCCAATAAAGTATTGGCCCGCGTGGCGCGCCAAGTCTTTAGCGCCTTTCCCGGCGCGTTGGGTACAGCCCTGCATGTGGGCAATCCCCTGCGCGCTGAGTTTCTGGCCCAAGGCGCGCCGGAGCGACGCTTTGCCAATCGCAGTGGTCCTTTGCACATTTTGGTGCTGGGCGGCAGCTTGGGGGCTAGTGCGCTCAATACCATGGTGCCGCAAGCCCTGGCTATGTTGACAGCAGAGACGCGCCCGGTCGTCATCCATCAAAGCGGCGAGCAGCATATCGATGCACTGCGCAGCAACTACCAGGACGCTGGCGTGCAAGCCACGCTCGTACCTTTTATCGAAGACACCGCCAGCGCCATGGCGCAGGCCGATCTGGTTATTTGTCGCGCTGGTGCGAGCACCGTGACCGAAATCGCGGCCGTGGGCGCAGCGGCTTTGTTCGTCCCCTTCCCCGCGGCCGTGGATGATCACCAAACGCATAACGCCCGCTTCCTGGTGGACCAGGATGCCGCTTGTTTAATGCCGCAGCACCGCTTGACTCCCGAGGCCTTGGCGCAGTGGCTACAAACCTGCGACCGGGCCACTTTGTTGCGCTATGCACAAGCAGCTAAAGGCCTGCAAAATCTGGCGGCTACCACGGCCATGGTGCAGGCTTGCGAGGACATCGTGGCATGAAGCACGCGGTACGCCATATCCACTTTGTCGGTATCGGCGGCTCAGGTATGTCGGGTATTGCCGAAATACTCCATAACCTGGGCTACCGCATCAGCGGCTCCGACCTAAGCGACAGCGCTGTGCTGCAACGTTTGGGAGCTTTAGGCATACGTACTTTTGTCGGCCACCACACCGACCATGTGGCCGGTGCCAATGCGGTAGTCACCTCCACCGCCGTGCAGTCCACCAACCCCGAGGTGCTGCAAGCGCGCGCCATGCATATTCCGGTGGTACCGCGCGCATTGATGCTGGCCGAATTGATGCGACTCAAACAAGGTATTGCGATTGCCGGTACACACGGTAAGACCACCACCACCAGCCTAGTGGCCAGCGTGCTGGCTGAAGCCGGGCTGGACCCCACCTTCGTGATCGGCGGACGCTTGAATAGTGCCGGCGCCAATGCGCGCCTGGGTCAGGGCGATTACATCGTCGTCGAGGCCGACGAGTCCGACGCCTCCTTCCTCAATCTCTTGCCGGTCATGGCGGTCGTCACCAACATCGATGCCGACCATATGGAAACCTATGGACACGACTTTGGCCGCTTGCAGCAAGCTTTTGTCGATTTCCTGCACCGCATGCCGTTCTATGGTACCGCCGTGCTGTGTACCGACGACGCCGCGGTACGCGCTATCGTGGACCAAGTGACCTGCCCGGTAACCAGCTATGGCACGAACGAGGATGCCCAAGTGCGCGCACTCGATATCCGACCGGTCAACGGGCGCATGCATTTCCGAGTGCAAAGGCGCAATGGCATCACCTTGCCAGACCTGGATATTGTGCTCAACCTGCCGGGCCACCATAACGTGCTCAATGCGCTCTCAGCCATCGCGATTGCAGTGGAGCTCAACATCCCCGATGCGGCGGTGCAAAAAGCCTTGCGCGAATTCAAGGGAGTAGCTCGGCGCTTCCAGCGCTATGGCGACCATGGCCTGCCAGACGGCGGCACCGTGGCGGTGGTGGACGATTACGGCCACCATCCCGTGGAAATGGCGGCCACGCTAGAAGCTGCGCGTGGCGCCTTCCCGGGTCGACGTCTCATACTGGCTTTCCAGCCACACCGCTACACCCGGACCCGCGATTGTTTTGAAGATTTTGTCAAAGTCATGGGCTTGGCTGACGTGGTGTTGCTCGGTGAAGTCTATGCGGCTGGTGAAGCACCCATCATCGCCGCCGACAGTCGCGCCCTGGCACGCGCCATGCGCGTTGCCGGCCAAGTGGACCCGGTGTTTGTGGACGACATTGGTGCCATGGCTGGTATGGCCCTGCGTAATGCGCGGGCGGGGGATGTGTTGTTGTGTATGGGTGCAGGCTCGATCAGTGCGGTGCCCGCTCAAATCGTTACCTTGCTGCAGACCCCGGCTGGTGTGGAGACCGCAGCATGAGCGCCTACAGCCTCCAAGACGTGCATCCCCAATCCTTTGGCAAAGTCGCCGTGCTCATGGGCGGCAGCTCTGCTGAACGTGAAATTTCTCTACTTTCTGGTCAAGGCGTTCTCAACGCGCTGCGCGAGCGGGGCGTCGATGCGTACGGCTTCGATCCACAGCAAAAACCCCTTTGGGATTTAAAAACAGAAGGCTTCATGCGCTGTTTTATCGCACTGCACGGCCGCCATGGCGAGGACGGGACCGTACAAGGTGCACTGGAATTAATGGGTATACCTTACACCGGTTCAGGCGTCATGGCCTCGAGCATCGCAGTCGACAAGGTAATGACCAAACGCATTTGGGCTGCACACGGTTTACCCACGCCCCCGGACGTGGTTCTTAGCCCTGCCGATCAAACTGCGCAAAACATCAACGCACTGACGAAAACATTGGGTTTGCCCTTTATCGTCAAACCGCCACACGAAGGCTCATCAATCGGCGTGAGCAAAGTACAAGACATTGCGCAAGCCCAGGCCGCAGTACAACTTGCCGCGCGCTATGACCGCGATGTCTTGTGCGAAGCATTTATTGCAGGCCAAGAGCTGACCTGCGCCGTCCTAGGAAGCGGCACCGCAGCGCGTGCTTTGCCCATTGTCCGCATTGAGGCTCCGCAGGGCGCCTATGACTACCAGAACAAATACTTTACCGATGTGGTGCGCTACCACTGCCCCAGCGGCCTGGCGGCCTCGCAGGAGCAGTCCATTCAAGCCATGGTGTTAGAGGCCTACCGGGCGCTGGGGTGCAGAGGCTGGGGTCGCGCCGATTTGATGCTGCGCGCCAGTGACCATAAAGCATTTTTATTAGAAATGAATACCTCGCCAGGGATGACCAGTCATTCACTGGTTCCGATGTCGGCCAAGGCCGATGGTCTGCCTTACGAAGATCTTTGTCTTTTATTGTTGGCACAAGCCACGCTGGATCAGCAATACACCAAAGGGGCCACCACGTGAACCGTGAAGCGCCTGTGGCGATGGATGTCCGTTTGATGAATACGGCCGCGGGCATCTTATTCCTGGTATTTGTGTTGGCTAGTTTGTTCGCCATGACGCGATGGGCGTCAGCACATAACGCGTTTGCGTTCCAACGCATCACCGTCCTGGGCGATGTGAACCATTGCAACGTCGCCACCGTGCGGGCACACGTCGCCTCGCGGGTCAAAGGAACCTTTTTCAACATGGACTTAGCCAGCACCCGCGAGGCCTTTGAAACCATTCCCTGGGTGCGGCATGCGGTGGTGCACCGCGATTTTCCGAACCGCTTGCGCGTGCAGCTGCAAGAGCATCAGGTAGTGGCTTTCTGGGGTGAAGAAAGCGAACAACGTTTGCTCAATAGTTATGGCGAAGTATTTGATGCCAATGTCGGAGAAGTCGAGCAGTCCAGTCTGCCACGGCTTAACGGCCCACAAAGCCAAAGCGCTTTGGTTCTCGCGGGTTACCAGCTTATCGAGCCGCAGTTTTCAGCGCTCAATTTAAAAATTGAGGCCTTGGAATTGAGTAGCCAAGGCAGTTGGCACATCATCCTGCCTAGCGGCGCCACCATCCAAGCCGGTCGTGGTGACGCCGATGCGCTCTCGACCCGCACGCAAGTGTTTTTGAAATCTCTATCGAGCGTAGTCAAAAGCTACAAGCTCCCCTTGAGCGCACTTGAATCGGCCGACTTGCGGCATGAAAACGGTTATGCCATCCGCTTGCGCGGCTTCAACACGATAGCGGCAACGCCCTCCCCCACTCCATGATGCACAACACAACAGGTAACTAGCTATGGCCCGAGAATACAAAGACTTAGTCGTTGGACTGGACATCGGCACCGCCAAAGTGATGGCGGTCGTGGCCGAGGTACTGCCCGACGGTAGCTTGCGCCTTGCGGGCTTCGGCTCGGCACCAAGCAATGGCCTTAAGCGCGGCGTGGTGGTCAATATCGACGCCACAGTGCACAGCATTCAGCAGGCCCTCAAAGAAGCCGAGTTGATGGCCGATTGCAAAATCACCCGCGTCTATACCGGCATCACGGGCAGCCATATCCGCGGCCTCAATTCCAGCGGCATGGTGGCGATCAAAGACCGTGAAGTGAGCCAGGCCGATGTCACCCGCGTCGTGGAAACTGCTAAGGCCATCCATATTTCCAGCGACCAGCGCCTGCTGCTGGTCGAGCCGCAAGAATTTGTGATCGATGGCCAGGATGTCAAAGAACCTATCGGCATGAGTGGCATGCGCCTAGAGGCCAAGGTACATATCGTCACCGGGGCGCAAAGCGCGGCCGAAAACATCATTAAATGCGTGCGCCGCTGCGGCTTGGAAGTAGAGCAGCTCATGCTCAACCCGCTAGCCTCTAGCCTTTCGGTACTGACCGAAGACGAGCGTGAACTCGGCGTGGCGCTGGTGGACATTGGCGCGGGTACTACCGACATCGCCATCTTCACCAACGGCTCGATTCGCCACACCGCCGTGATCCCCATTGCCGGTGATCTGATCACCAGCGATATCGCTATGGCGCTGCGCACTCCGACCAAAGATGCAGAGGAAATCAAAGTCGAAAGCGGCCACGCCAAGCAAGTTCTGGTAGACCCGGAAGTGCAAGTCGAAGTACCTGGCCTGGGCGACCGGGGCCCGCGCATGCTCAGCCGCCAGGCCCTGGCCGGTGTGATCGAACCGCGTATCGAAGAAATATTCACGCTCGTCAATCAAGTAATGCGCGAGTCCGGCTACGAAGAAGTGCTGTCCTCGGGCATTGTGTTGACCGGCGGCAGTTGCCTGATGCCAGGCATGGTCGAACTGGGCGAAGACATTTTCCTCAAACCGGTGCGCCGGGGCATTCCCCAGTACGCCAATGCCTTGTCAGACATGGTGGCGCAGCCCCGTGCCGCTACGGTGATGGGCTTTTTGGAAGAAGCCCGTATCGCGCGTTTGCGCGGTATCAAAGTGGCCCAAAAAGGCGGCAGCGTAAAAAGCGCATTTGCCCAGATTCGTGATTTTTTTGCAGGAACTTTCTAAATGAAAACCTCCCCACTCGCGCGCCGCCGTCGTTGGTACCACAGCGCTTCGTTCTATCTGTGGATGGCGCGCGCCGGGCCGCCGCCCGACCCCGCTTTTTGTTTCCCTGTCCCTTTCTCATTTTTCCGTATCGCCACATCTACATTAGGAGCCGCACATGACTATTGAACTCATCGAAGAAGAAATCTTCAACCAGGGAACCCTCATCAAAGTCATTGGCGTGGGCGGTGGCGGCGGCAATGCGGTGGAGTACATGATCCAGTCCCATGTCACCGGCGTGGAATTCATCTGCGCCAACACCGATGCACAAGCGCTCAAGCGCAGCACCGCGCATCGCACGATTCAACTGGGTGAAACCGGTTTAGGTGCGGGCAGCCGTCCGCACAAAGGGCGTGCGGCAGCGGAGTTGGCCGAGGCGGACATCCGCAACGCTATCGAAGGCGCCAATATGCTGTTTATCACTGCCGGCATGGGCGGCGGCACCGGTACCGGTGCGGCACCCATCATCGCGCGGGTAGCCAAGGAAATGGGCATTTTGACGGTGGGCGTGGTGACCAAGCCTTTCGAGTTTGAAGGCGGCCCGCGCATGAGAAATGCCGATGAAGGGCTGGCCGAGTTGGAAGCCAATGTCGATTCGCTGATCGTGGTGCTCAACGAAAAACTGCTGGAAGTACTGGGCGACGACATCAGCCAGGACGAAGCCTTTGACTATGCCAACGATGTACTGAAAAACGCGGTCGGCGGTATTGCCGAGATCATCAACGTGCCCGGCCATGTGAACGTGGACTTTGAAGACGTGCGTACCGTGATGGGCGAGCCCGGCAAAGCCATGATGGGCACCGCCCTGGCCAAGGGCCCGGACCGCGCGCGCATTGCGGCCGAACAAGCCGTGGCCTGCCCGCTGCTCGAAGGCATCGACCTGTCGGGCGCCAAAGGCGTGTTGGTGCTGATCACCGCAGCCAAGGGCTCCCTCAAGTTGAGCGAATCCAAACTGGCGATGAACACCATCCGCGCCTACGCTTCGCCTGAAGCGCATGTGATTTACGGCACGGCTTACGACGACTCGCTGGGCGAAGACGTGCGCGTCACCGTGGTAGCTACGGGACTGAGCCGTCCACGCCGCACCGCGCCTCCGCTGCAAGTGCTGCGCACAGGCACCTATGACGCCTCCCCCTCGCCCATGGCCAACACCAACGCAGCGCTTTCCGCAGGGACGATGCAACGCGGCCTGGGCAACACCACCATGGCCTCGGCCAGCGGCATGGGTAGCAGCACCGGCATCAGCGCACCATCGCAAGCGGGCGCCGCCACCGACTACGGCACCCTCAGCACCCCCGCCGTTTGGCGCGGCAGCCGTACGACCGCAGCACAAAAAGTCGATGCACTTTCCAGCGGCGGTATGGATGACTACGAAATCCCGGCCTTCTTGCGCAAGCAGGCGGATTGATTTTTCCATCGGTCACTCAAGTCAGTGTTTCCTAGCGGGCCGGTGCGGGCATATCACCCCACCGGCCCGCTTGAAGCCTAGACCCGCTTTTACAATCGCCCGGTGCTGCAACAAAGAACCCTTAAATCCATCACCCGCGCCGTTGGCGTAGGCCTGCACAGCGGTCAACGCGTGGAAATCACTTTGCGTCCGGCAGCGCCCGGTACCGGTATTGTGTTTCGGCGCGTAGACCTCCCACATCCGGTCGAGATTACGGTGTCGCCGCAGGCCGTCACCGACACGCGGCTAGCCTCTACCCTGTCCAACGGCGGCGCCAAAGTACATACCGTAGAGCACCTCATGTCCGCTTGCGCTGGATTGGGCGTGGACAATATGGTCGTCGATATCAATGCCGAGGAAGTTCCTATCCTGGACGGCTCGGCAGCATCGTTTGTGTTTTTGCTGCAAAGCGCAGGTATCGAAATGCAAAACGCGGCCCGTCGCTTTGTCCGTGTTAAGGCGCCCATTTCGGTGCAACACGGCCAGGGCAGCGATCTCAAGTGGGCCACGCTAGAGCCCCACCATGGCTTTAAGCTCAGTTTCGCAATCGACTTTGCGCACCCTGCCGTGGACTCTACCGGGCAAAGCGTGGACTTCGACCTGAGCCAAGGTTCGTATGCGCGCGATATTGCGCGGGCCCGCACCTTTGGCTTTACCAAAGACGTAGAAATGATGCGCCAAAACGGCCTGGCGTTGGGCGGTGGGCTGGACAATGCCATCGTCATGGACGACTATAAGGTGCTCAATTCGGACGGACTGCGCTATGACGATGAGTTTGTGAAACACAAAATCCTCGACGCCATGGGCGATCTGTATTTGCTGGGTATGCCGCTGCTCGCCCATTACCGCGCCCACCGCTCGGGCCATGCGCTGAACAACCAATTGCTCCGCCAGCTACATGCACAGCCCCAAGATTGGGAAGTGGTGACCTTTGAAGACGTACGCAGTGCCCCCAAGGGCTTTGGGCAGCTGGCACCGGCCTGGTAAATCAGCCTAGAGGCGAGCGCAGCCTCAGTGGCTGCGCCCCGATTTGTAACCCGCGCCTGCGCCAATACCCTGCGCCTTAGCGATGCGCGCCATGGCCGCGCCGGCGTGGGCGTGGGTAATGGCCAAACCTAGCGCATCGGCCGCATCCGGGCCGGGCAGGCCGGGCAGGTCTAACAAGCGGCGCACCATCTCGCGGATTTGCATTTTGTCGGCGCGGCCATAACCAGCGACGGCTTGCTTCATTTGCAAAGCGGTGTATTCAGCCACTGGCAATTTGGCGTTCACCAGCGCGCTGATCAAAGCACCGCGCGCCTGACCCAGCAGCAAGGTGGACTGTGGGTTGACGTTCACAAACACGATTTCCACCGCAGCGCAATCGGGCTGGTAGCGTTGGACCACTTCCGCTAAACCGCTAAACAAGGCTTGAATGCGTTCGGGCAAAGCCTGGCTGGCAAGACCTTGGGTGCTGATGGTGCCGCTGGCCACATAGCGCAATGCGCTGCCTTGTTGGTCGAGCACGCCAAAGCCGGTGGTACGCAGGCCCGGGTCGACACCCAAAATCCTCATGGTGCGCTGCTGCCAGGCAGGCGGGCATCTGACATCCTGCCGACGATGACGTTGGCACGCGCACTGAGGTATTCCGAATTAGGCAACTTTTCAAAATAGCGCGGCCTAGGCAACATCACTGCCAGGCGCGCTGCTTCCCAAGGGCTCAGTTGCGCGGCGGACTTGCGGAAATAGTGGCGCGCTGCAGCTTCGGCGCCAAACACGCCGTCGCCCCACTCCACGCTATTGAGGTAGATTTCCAAAATACGCTGCTTGCTGAGCAATTTTTCCAGGAGCAAGGTGATGACCATTTCTTGGGCTTTGCGCACCAACGTGCGTTCGCCAGACAGAAATAAATTTTTCGCTAATTGCTGACTGATGGTCGAACCGCCGACCACTTTAGCGGGGCGCGCTTCGCGGCCATTTTTAGTTTTGGCTGCCCGCTGCGCAGCGCGTTCTTCGGCCTTGCTGTTTTTAGACCAGGCCTTTTCCAGGGCGGCCCAATCAATGCCGTCGTGGCTCGCAAAACTGTCGTCTTCCGAGGCGATAACGGCACGCTTGAGCACGACGCCTAATTGCGCATCATTGCGCCAGCTTTGCTTCCAGCGCACGCTTCCTTGCTCCTGCATTTGGCGCCAGACCTGCGAACGCTCGAAACTGGTGGACTGCGGATCGATCCAGGCCATGGCTGCGATGCGCAACACGAAATACAACTGCAGGCCAATAAGTGCCAAGCACAGCACGCCAAGTAATCGCAACAAAGCCATCAGGGTGCCCCTAGCGCCTCGGTGCGCAAGGCTTCGTCGCGGGTGAACGAAAAGCGCGCCACCACGACCAACTGATCCAACGATTTGCGCATTTCAGGGGTGAAAGCGCCAAACGGTCCGGCACTGTGCGCCACCGATAGCGCATGAAGATCAAGCGCGGGATTGCCAGAGCCTTTGACAATTTCAGCGTCTAGTACTTCGCCCGTGAAATTGACCGTCACCATCATCGTCAAGGCGCCATACATTTTTTCGCCATGGCGCTCGGGGAAATGGCTGGTGCCGCGCGCTTCTATCTTGCGGCGCATGCTGTCGTAGTAATTGGCATAAACCACTTCGCGCACCGCTGGGCTGACGTAGGCTTTGCGCGGACGCGCATTCTCGACTTGAATGCGCTCTTCGATTTTGGCCAGCATCTTGCTTAATTCCAGGCGTTTTTGCTCTTGCTGAATTTTTTCGTCCAACGTCAACTCAGCGTTTTGCGCGTTCTGGCTCAGCGCCAAAATTTGCGCTTTCACGCGCTGCAAAAGCAAGTTTTGCTGGGCCAGCATTTTTTGCTGTTCTTCCCTGGTATCACGCTCCTGCGTGTCACCGTTTTCGGCCTGGGCCGCAGCCGCCAGCGGGCTAGTCGCCAAGCCTTTGGCGGCAGCGCCGCCACCAGCCAGAGACACCTGCGCAAGGGCCTGCGCCTTGTCGGGCTTGCCACTCGCACTGGCATTGACTAGGGTGATTTCCAGCGGGCTGTCATCGGTCAGACGCTGCCAGGTTTGCGGACTGGCAATGCGCAATGTCAGGACCAACCCATGCACCAGCAAAGAAACCAGCAACGCGCGCTGCAAGAGGCTCCATTGCCTCCAGTGCCACCAGCGGGGAAAAACGGGGGGGAAAGGGGGGGAAACAGGGGGTAGTGCCATGGCGTGCACGGTGTCAGGCGGGGTCCGGGGTGTCCAGTACATCGACAGCAATGGTAATCGCGCCGACCAGATCGTCCTCGTCCTCGCCCTCACCCACTGTGGCCGACCGGCCGTCGGCACCCTCGCCGACAGCGTCGGCCCGCTCCGGGCTGTCCAAGCGTTCCATGACGGTGGCCGATACATCCAGGGTCATCAAGTCCACCGCGCCCAGGCGCAAACGCACTTGCGCGCCACGCGGTAGTACAGGTCCGGCGGCGATCGCCAGCACCAGCGGCAAGTCGTCCGCGCGGGCCAGGCCCTCTTTGATCACCGTAGCGACCAATTCGGTGATGGCGTTCTGACGCAGGTATTGCAAGGTCCAAAAGCGCTCCATAGCCGACTGGTAGCTGTTGTAGGCGGCGTAGGTGGCCTCGAAAGCAGAGATGATGGAAAACAGTTGCGCGTCTTTGGGCTTGAAAGGCGCAGCCAGCGCCGCCGTGCTGCCATGGCGCACGCAAGCGATGATTTGCCATTGGTTGACCAGATCGGTGTATCGGCGCAGCGGCGAGGTGCTCCAGGCGTAGCTTTTGACGCCGATCCCGGCATGCGGCAAGGCCTTGGTGCCCATGCGTACTTTGACGCCGGGCGCCATCGAGGCCTGGCTGCGGTATATCGCAGGAACGCCCAGGCTGGCCAGCCATTGACCCCAGGTGCTATTGGCCAAAATCATGGCCTCGGCCACGATCAAGTCCAAGGGCGCACCGCGCTGGCGCACGCTGATTTGCACGATCTCTTCGCCCGCCGGTTCGCCCGACTGCAAATCGGCTAGGCGGAAGTTGTAATCAGGCCGGTTAAAGCTTTCGGGTTTGCCACGCACGATTTCGCGCTGGGCTTTATGGGCGCAGGCAAAGCGGTGCAAAAAAGCTAACTGCGCATGCAATGCCGTCGCCGCCATGGTTTGGGCGTCGCCAATGTCAGCGGCCTGCGCTTGCGCCGCTTGCAGCCAATCTTCGGTGACCAGGCTGTCGAGCTGGTCATGGCGCAAGTTGTGGCTGATGGGTACGCTTTCGATACGGGTTTGGCTGCTTTGTATTTCCAGGCTCTGTTCATCCAGGGTGACATAAAGCGAAAGCGCTGGGCAGTTGCGACCTTGCTGCAAGGTATAGACCTGCACCAGCGCATCAGGCAACATGGTCAGCTTGTAGCCCGGCATATAGACGGTGGACAAACGGTTGCGGCCCAGGCGATCCATGTCGCTATCGGGCGCGATGGCTAGGCCGGGCGCGGCGATATGCACACCGATAGTGACCGTACCGCTGCCCAAGCCTTGCACCGACAAAGCATCGTCGATTTCGGTGGTAGCGGAGTCATCGATGGAAAAAGCAGCCGCCGGCGCCATCGGTAAATCGTTCGCCGGGGGGGCCGCCGCAATAGAGGGAAAGGCTGTGCCCTGCGGAAAGTTTTCCAGCAAAAAGCGCTTCCAATGAAATTGGTAAGGCGAATCAATCGCGCCGCTTTTGAGCAGCAGATCCAGCGGAGCAGTGCGGCTGTCGCGCGACGCCTGCACTACGGCTTTGTACTCGGGCGCATTTTTGTCCGGCTTGAACAAGATTTTGTAGAGCTGCGCACGCACTGGCGCGGGGCAATGGCCTTCGATGAGCTCACGGGCCCACTGCGCGATTAATTCGGTTTGCTGGCGCTTTTTTTCAATCGCCGCTAAGGCTTGTGCCACGATGTCAGCGGGGGCTTTACGGAACATGCCTTTACCCGCACGGCGGAAATAATGCGGGGCTTCAAACAAGCGCATCAGCATGCCTGCCTGCTCTAGCACGCTGGCTTGGGCGCTGAAGTAGTCGCGCGCCAGATCGGCAAAACCAAAGTCCCCCTCGGGCGCAAACTCCCAAGCCAATTCCAATTCCACCCCTTGGCTGAGGGCCTGCGCTTGCTCCATAAATTGCGCCGGCGAGGGTTTATCAAATCGCAGCATCACGTTAGCGGCCTTGACTTTAAGTCGCTTGCCGCTGTCAAGTTCCACTTGCGCCGAGGCATCGCTTTCGGACAAAAGCCTTGCGGCCAAAAATTTTCCAGCTTCATCAAACATCAGGTACATAGGGGGATTGTCCCATGGCGCATCAAGGGGCACGCGCGATAATCAGACCATGGCCACTTCATTTGGAAAAGTACCGCTGCGTAATCGCTTGTTACCGCTTTGGGCTGGGATGGACGGCGCACTGGCTTTTATTATTTTTTGTTTGGCCTGTGCGGGAATGTTGGTGATGTATTCGTCCAGTTATGACTACGGTAGCCGCTTTGGTGATCACACGCGCAATATGCTGATTGCTGCAGCCGTGATGCTTATCGCCGCACAAATCCCGCCGCAGCGATTGATGACGTTAGCGGTGCCGCTCTACACCGTGGGGGTGGCGCTCTTGATCGCCGTAGCCATTTTTGGGGTGACTAAAAAAGGGGCGCGCCGCTGGCTCAACATCGGGGTGGTGATTCAGCCCAGCGAAATTTTGAAAATTGCGATGCCGCTAATGCTCGCCTGGTGGTTTCAAAAGCGCGAGGGCCAGTTGCGCCCTTTGGACTTTGCCGTGGCCGGGGTGCTGCTGGCGGTGCCTGTGGGTATGATCCTCCGCCAACCGGATTTGGGCACGGCGATGCTGGTGCTTGTGGCCGGTCTATCGGTCATTTTTTTTGCCGGTGTCAGTTGGAAATGGATTGCTCCACCGTTGGTTTTAGGGCTAGTGGGCGTCGTGCTGCTGATTGGCTTTGAAACGGTGCTTTGCGCTGATGGCATGCGCTGGCCGGTATTGCACGACTACCAGCAGCAACGCATCTGTACGCTGCTCGATCCTACGCGCGACCCGCTTGGCAAGGGTTTTCACATCATCCAGGGCATGATAGGCATCGGGGCCGGGGGCTTTTGGGGCACGGGCTTTATGCAGGGCACGCAAACCCACCTTGAATTTATCCCGGAGCGCACCACTGACTTCATTTTTGCGGCCTTTTCCGAAGAATTCGGCCTATTTGGCAATCTATTGCTCCTGGCCGGGTTTATTGCCCTCATTCTGCGCGGCCTGGCTATTGCGCTGGAGGCGCCAACCTTGTTTTCGCGACTGTTAGCGGGTAGCGTGGCCATGATTTTCTTTACCTACGCCTTTGTCAACATGGCCATGGTCAGCGGCATTCTGCCGGTCGTGGGCGTGCCCCTGCCGTTTATCAGCTATGGCGGCACTGCCATGGTGACGCTGGGCTTTGCCTCGGGCATTTTGATGTCTATCGCCAACGCCAGGCGCCTGGTGCAGTCCTGAAGCAGGCAATTTACAGATCTGCGCCAGCCTTGTCCCGGCCAAGGCAAGGGCATGGAGCGCCGCCTAGAATGACATGATGATCTCCCGCGAACCCACCCTCGAACGCCTGGCTACGGCCAAATCCCTGCTTCTCACGCCTTTCGGTCTGGACGAGGGCCACTTGACCCGTGCATTGGCTGAAATTAAGGCGCACAAGGTGGATGAAGCGGACCTGTATTTCCAATACACCCGCTCCGAGGGCTGGAGTCTGGAAGAAGGCATCGTCAAAACTGGCTCTTTCAGCATCGACCAAGGCGTGGGTGTTCGTGCCGTGAGTGGAGAAAAAACCGCTTTTGCCTATTCCGATGACATTTCCGAAGCCGCGTTGCTTGATGCGGCGCGCACGGTCCGTAGCATTTCGCAAGCGGCCAGCCAGCGCCGTGTCAGCGTAAGCAAACCCAAGATCGCACGCAGCCGCTCGCTCTACACTGACCAGGACCCGATTGCCACTATGGACAGCGCAGCCAAAGTGGCTTTGCTGGGGCGGGTGGAAAAACTGGCCCGCGCCAAAGACCCGCGCGTTTTGCAAGTCATGGCGGGCTTGGCGATGGAATACGACGTGGTGCTGGTGGCGCGTGCCGACGGCGTTTTGGCAGCGGATGTGCGGCCTTTGGTGCGCCTATCGGTGACGGTGATTGCCGAGCAAAAAGGCCGGCGCGAGGTGGGGTCGTCGGGCGGCGGTGGCCGGTTTGGTCTGGCCTATTTTGACGATGCGCAAATCAGCCAATACGTGGACCAGGCGGTGCATGCAGCACTGACCAATTTGGAAGCTCGGCCCGCACCTGCGGGTGAAATGACGGTGGTGCTGGGCTCGGGCTGGCCCGGGATTTTGTTGCACGAGGCCATCGGCCACGGGCTAGAGGGCGACTTCAACCGCAAGGGTTCCAGCGCCTTTAGCGGGCGCATCGGCCAACGCGTCGCGGCCAAGGGTGTCACCGTGCTAGACGACGGCACGATTGCCGACCGGCGTGGTTCGCTTAACGTGGATGACGAGGGCAACACCAGCGCGCGCAATGTGTTGATCGAGGACGGCATTCTCAAGGGCTATATCCAGGACTCCATGAACGCGCGTCTGATGGGTGTGGCACCCACTGGTAATGGGCGGCGCGAAAGCTATGCCCACGTGCCCATGCCGCGCATGACCAACACCTATATGCTGGGCGGCGATAAAGACCAGCAAGAGATCGTGCGCAGCATCAAAAAAGGCCTGTATGCGGTGAATTTCGGTGGCGGCCAGGTGGACATTACTTCGGGCAAATTTGTGTTCTCCGCCAGCGAAGCCTATTGGGTGGAAAACGGCAAAATTTTGTATCCGGTCAAAGGTGCGACCCTGGTCGGCAGCGGGCCGGACTGCTTGAAACGCGTGAGCCTGATCGGCAACGATATGGCGCTAGACAGCGGCGTGGGCACCTGCGGCAAAGACGGGCAAAGCGTGCCCGTGGGCGTGGGCCAACCCACTTTGCGCATCGACGGCCTGACCGTGGGCGGCACCGCCTGAGGCGTCAATTCCGCGTAAGACCTGCTGTGTTACATTCCCGTCCATGAATTTTTCGCGCTTTTACTTTAGCTACTTTTGGTTCTCTAACGCTCCCGGCGTGAGAGGGTTCTGAACGCAAGCAGTCATACAGCGTACCGAATTCCCCGAACCGCCGGCCTCCCCGGCGGTTTTTTTATGCCTTCATTTTTTTGAACTACCTGCAAGAGGAAATCTGCAATGACCGCCAGCGCCGACCGCACCAGCATTACCGACGACGAACGTATCAAGGACATTACCGTGCTGCCGCCCCCCGAACATTTGATCCGTTTTTTCCCGATCAGCGGCACGCCGGTGGAAGGCCTGGTCTCCTCCACCCGCAAACGCATCCACAACATCATGAACGGCAAAGACGACCGCCTGCTGGTCATCATCGGCCCCTGCTCCATCCACGACCCTGCAGCCGCGCTGGACTATGCCAAGCGCCTCAAAGAACAGCGCGACCATTACGGCGATACCCTGGAAATCGTGATGCGGGTGTACTTCGAGAAACCCCGCACCACAGTGGGATGGAAGGGCTTGATCAATGACCCCTATTTGGACGAAAGCTTTCGCATCGATGAAGGCCTGCGCATCGCGCGCCAGTTGCTGATAGACATCAACCGCCTGGGACTGCCTGCAGGTAGCGAATTTTTGGACGTGATTTCCCCGCAGTACCTGGGCGACCTGATTGCTTGGGGCGCCATCGGCGCGCGCACCACCGAAAGCCAAGTGCACCGCGAACTGGCCTCGGGCCTTTCGGCTCCCATTGGCTTTAAAAACGGCACCGATGGCAATATCAAAATCGCTACCGATGCGATCCAAGCGGCTGCCGGCGGGCACCACTTTTTATCGGTGCACAAAAACGGCCAGGTGGCGATTGTGCAAACCCAGGGTAACCCGGATTGCCATGTGATTTTGCGCGGCGGCAAAGCGCCTAATTACGACGCAAAAAACGTAGAGAGCGCTTGCCAGGACCTGGCCAAAGCAGGCCTGCCGCAAACCCTGATGGTCGATTGCAGCCACGCCAACAGCAGCAAGCAGCACCAAAAGCAAATGGACGTGGCCAAGGACATCGCTAGCCAGTTAGCGCAAGGTTCGACCCGCATATTTGGCGTGATGGTGGAAAGCCATTTGAACGCCGGGGCGCAAAAATTCACACCGGGCAAAGACGCTGTGGCCGGTTTGCAATACGGCCAAAGTATTACCGATGCCTGCCTGGGCTGGGACGATTCGCTCAGCAGCCTGGACAGCCTATCGCAATCGGTCAAAGCGCGCCGCGTCAGGCGCAGTGCCGCAACGTAACCAGGCTAGAGTAAGGGCCGAGCAGCCTGTTGCAATGCCTGTAGCAGCTTGTCGTGGACGCCACCAAATCCGCCGTTACTCATGCACACGATATGGTCACCCGGCTGCGCCGTGTCACGCACTTGCTGCACCAGTGTATCCACCGAACCGGCGACCCTAGCGCGCACACCCATAGGCGCCAGGGCCTCGTGGGCGTCCCAGCCCAAACCACCACTATGGCAAAAGGCCAGGTCCGCCTCTTCTAAGCTCCAGGGCAATTGCGACTTCATTGCGCCCAGCTTCATGGTGTTGGAGCGCGGCTCAAACACCGCCAGAATACGCGCAGTGCCTACTTGGCGGCGCAAACCGTCGAGCGTCGTACGAATGGCGGTGGGGTGGTGTGCAAAATCGTCGTACACCGTCACCGAAGGTGCCGCCTGTTGTCCCGCCAACGCGACGCGCCCGCGCACTTCCATGCGGCGCTTAACGTTTTCAAACTGCTGCAAGGCCAGGGCTGATTGTGCAGGCGCGACACCGAGATGCTCTGCCGCCGCGATTGCGGCCAGTGCATTGAGCTGGTTATGTACCCCGCCCAGGGTCCAACGCACATGCGCAACCTTGGCGCCCTGTTGCAAAACTATGAAATCTTCCGGATTGCCTTGCGCGCTGAAATCACTGACCGTGGCGCCGAAGCTGCGCACCTCGCTCCAACATCCCATTTGCAGCACGCGCGCCAGACTTTCCTCCAGCCCGTTGAGCACCACCCGCCCGTTGGATGGCACGGTGCGTAGCAAATGGTGGAACTGCCGCTCGATAGCTTCCAAATTGTCAAAAATATCCGCGTGGTCGAATTCCAAGTTGTTCAGAATGGCAGTACGTGGCCGGTAATGGACAAACTTGCTGCGCTTATCGAAAAAAGCGGTGTCGTACTCATCGGCCTCAATCACAAACGGGGCGCCCCGCCCGAGCCGTGCCGACACACCAAAGTTCAGGGGCACGCCGCCGACCAGAAAACCGGGCTCCAGACCCGCGCGTTCCAAAATCCAACTGAGCATTGCCGTGGTCGTGGTTTTGCCATGCGTACCCGCCACGGCCAGCACATGCCGCCCAGCTAAAAGGTGCTCGGCCAGCCACTGTGGGCCGCTTGTATAAGGCAATCCGTGATCCAGAATCGATTCCATTAACGGGAACTTGGGGCTTGCATCGGCGTTACGGGCACGGCTGAGCACATTACCGACTACCCACATGTCCGGCGCTAGGGTCAGTTGCTCGGTGCCAAAACCCTGTATCACCTCGATGCCCAGTTGGCGCAACTGATCGCTCATGGGCGGGTACACACCGGCATCACAACCTGTCACCCGGTGGCCCGCTTCCCGCGCCAGGGCGGCCAGCCCGCCCATAAACGTGCCGCAAATGCCCAATATATGAATATGCATGGACCAATTTTACCGGTCGCCCCTTTTTAGCCACCTAGCCTAGCCTGTGCTGCGCACGCTCGGCAGTGTGAACAAGCGGTGGCCTTCGGGAGTACATCGCCCCGCTTTGCTCGCCATCATTAGCAAGCAAGGGTGCTGCGGTGCACAATGCATACATGGACAGTGATAAAGCAGAAATTGCAGCAGTGGCGGCCCGGCTGGTGGTAGAAGAAGGGCTAGATTTTGGCTCTGCCAAAAGGCGTGCTGCCAAGCAATTGGGGGCATCGGCCCGCCAGAGCTTGCCGGACAATGAAAGCTTGGAAAAGGCGGTGGAGGAATATATTGCCATTTTTTGCGCGGAGAGCCAAGCCCTCGAGCTGGCGTCGCTGCGGACACTTGCTTTGCGGTGGATGGATCGTTTGGCCGTATTTCAGCCGCATCTGGGTGGATCGGTATGGCGCGGCACCGCCACGCGGCACTCCGATATCTTTTTGCAATTGTTTTGCGAGGACCCCAAATCCGCGGAAATTACTTTGATAGACATGGGCGTGCGCTTTGATGCGCGTCTGGTGACGGGCTTGCACGGTGAGAAAGTCGATGCGCTAAGTGTGCAAGCTTGGTGTGAACCGCTACAAGCGTTCATCGGGCTGCATTTGCTTATGAACGACCGGGATGGAATCCGCGGGGCCGTCCAGGCCGATGGTCGGGGTAGGCGTTTACGTGGCGATGCAAGGGCCTTACGTGCTTTGATGGACAATGAGGACCATGACCGGAAATGACAATCCAAGTGACGCGCCAGCACCCCAACGTTCCAGACGCTGGATACTGGGAGCAGTGGGCGTAACGGCTGGCGCTGCGGGTATCGCAAGCGCTTGGTGGCGCGCTGGCAGATCGCCTCAAGCGTCGCCGGAGGGTATGTGGGCACGACACTGGGAGTCACCCACAGGCATCCCGTTTGCAATGCAAAGCTTTCAAGGGCGGCCTCTTTTGATCAACTTTTGGGCAACCTGGTGCCCACCATGCATTGAGGAACTTCCTTTAATTGAAGCTTTTTATCAAGAAAACAAAGCTAAAAGCTGGCAAGTTCTTGGCTTGGCAGTTGACAAAGCCGAGCGGGTGCAAAGCTTCCTCAAGGCCAATAAGCTATCTTTTCCAATCGGCATGGCCGGACTGGAGGGCACCCAATTGAGCCGCGATTTAGGTAATGTAAGCGGAGGTCTGCCGTTTACTGCGGTTTTTTCCAGCGATGGTCAAATTGCCCAGCGAAAATTGGGACGGCTCCAAGTACAGGATTTGGAACAATGGCGTAGATTAATATAGGGTCCTGTCAAGTCCTAAGTGTCGGCTTTCACGACGATTAGAATTGAAAAAGTTATCTGCTTTTATGGTATTTTTAGTGGATTTTGATGGATTTAGAAGATATTTACGCGATGAGACGATGCGATGTTATCGAAGAGTCGTCGGCCTGAAGGAGGAATTATGGATTTACGCAAACTCAAAACCCTGATCGACCTGGTCTCGGACTCGAATGTCTCTGAGCTGGAAATCACCGAAGCCGAAGGCACGGTTCGTATTGTCAAAGGCTCCCACACGGTCGCACCAAACTATGCGCCTCCTGCGGCCCAGGTCGCCATGGCAGCGCAAGCCCCGGTTGCGCCAACACCGGTAGCAGCGCCCGCTACGGCACCCGTCGAAGCGCCAGTTGCCGAGGCCAGCACCTTGCATGCGGTGAAATCTCCAATGGTGGGAACCTTTTACCGCTCCTCGTCGCCGGGCGCAAAGGCCTTCGTGGAAATTGGTGACATGGTTAAACAAGGCGACACCATTTGCATTATTGAGGCGATGAAGATATTGAATGAAATTGAAGCTGACAAATCGGGGAAAGTAGTTCAAGTTCTTTGCGAAAACGGACAGGCCGTGGAATATGGGCAAACCCTGCTCATGATTGAATAGCACTGCCTATGTTTAAAAAAATACTGATCGCCAACCGTGGCGAAATTGCCCTGCGCATCCAGCGCGCCTGCCGCGAGCTGGGCGTGCGCGCGGTCGTAGTGTTTTCCGAGGCGGACCGCGATGCCAAATATGTTCGGTTGGCCGAAGAAGCCGTCTGCATTGGGCCGGCCGCATCCAGCCTGAGCTACTTGAATATGCCCGCCATCATTTCGGCAGCAGAGGTCACCGATGCGGAGGCGATCCATCCTGGCTACGGGTTTCTCAGTGAAAACGCCGATTTTGCCGAGCGGGTAGAAAAAAGCGGCTTCCGATTTATAGGCCCGACCCCGGACTCCATCCGGATTATGGGCGACAAAGTATCGGCCAAGCAGGCCATGATCCGCGCCGGCGTCCCCTGTGTGCCCGGGTCCGAAGGCGAATTGCCGGACGATCCGGCACAAGTGCGAAAAATTGCCAAGAGCGTGGGTTATCCCGTAATTATTAAGGCAGCGGGCGGCGGCGGCGGACGGGGTATGCGCGTGGTACATACCGAAGCGGCGCTGATCAACGCCGTCGCCATGACCAAGGCCGAAGCGGGGGCGGCGTTTGGTAACCCGGCGGTGTACATGGAAAAATTCCTCCAAAACCCGCGGCATATTGAAATACAGATTCTGGCTGATTCTTTCAAAAACGCGGTATATCTGGGTGAGCGCGACTGCTCGATGCAGCGCAGGCACCAAAAAATCCTAGAAGAGGCCCCAGCGCCGGGCATCAACCGCAAATTGATTGAGCGTATCGGCGAGCGATGTGTGAGCGCCTGCAAAAAACTGGGCTATCGCGGCGCTGGAACTTTTGAGTTCCTGTACGAAGCCGGTGAGTTTTATTTCATCGAAATGAACACCCGGGTACAGGTGGAGCACCCAGTCACAGAGATGATCACGGGCATTGATATCGTCAAGACCCAAATTTTGGTAGCAGCCGGGGAAAAACTACCCTTTACGCAGCGTCAGATTACGATTTCAGGCCATGCTATTGAGTGCCGTATCAATGCAGAAGATCCATTCAAATTCACCCCTTCGCCGGGACGCATCACCACTTGGCATGCCCCCGGAGGTCCTGGCGTGCGCGTGGACTCGCACATTTATTCCAACTATTTTGTTCCGCCCTATTACGACTCGATGATTGGCAAGCTGATCGTGCACGGCGACACGCGCGAGCAAGCGTTGGCCCGGATGCGCACCGCCTTGCTGGAAACAGCCGTTGAAGGTATTCAAACCAATATCCCCTTGCACCGGGAGTTGATGGTGGACTCCAAATTCATTGCCGGTGGCACCAACATCCACTATCTGGAGCACTGGCTTGAGCAGCACAAGCGCTGAACCGAGCTTGTACGAACTGCGCTTGGTGTGCCCGCAAAGCCGGGTTGAAACCCTGAGCGATGCCCTGGAGGCGCTCGATGCACTCAGTGTCAGCGTTGAAGACGCCGATGCCTTTACCGATGCTGAACAAGCGCTCTTCGGCGAGCCCGGCATGCCTGCGCCCAAGGATGGTTGGCAAAGATCCTTGGTGATGGCGTTGTTCTCGGATAGGCAGTTCGCCAACGAAGCCGCGGATATTGTGCGTGCCCAGGATTTTTTTGCCGACTGCGTGCTGCTGGGTGTAAGCACGATTGCAGACCAGGACTGGGTCAGACTCACCCAATCCCAATTTGAACCGGTTGAAATCACGCCTAGTTTTTGGATTGTGCCCAGCTGGCATGCGCTTCCAGCAGCAGCGGAACAAAGCATCGTGCTGGATCCCGGCCTGGCATTTGGTACGGGAACGCATCCGACCACGCGGATGTGCTTGGCATGGATCGCCAAGCACCCTATGCCCGAGACCGTGCTGGACTATGGCTGCGGGTCCGGCATTTTGGCAATCGCCGCTGCGAAGTTCGGCGCCACCGATGTCGCGGCCGTAGACATCGATCCAGCTGCCGTACAAGCCACTCAAGCTAATGCGCAAAACAATAGCGTGTTACTGCAGGCCGGGCTGCCCGACAGCACCAAGGGCCGCTATGGCTTGGTAGTGGCCAACATTCTTTCTTCTCCGCTCCAGGTGCTAGCGCCATTGCTGTGTGGCCTAGTAGAGGGCGGAGGGCAGTTAGTACTTTCGGGAATATTGGAGCGACAAGCCGCTCAATTGCAAGAGTCCTACGCGCCCTATTGCAGCTTGCAGGTGAGCGATCGCCAGGACGGCTGGATATTGATGACAGCCTCCTTGCCTAATTAAGTCAATAACAAAAAAACCCGGCAGGCTTGAACCATGCCGGGTTGGAGTTCAAAGACTGAAAATCAGGGCTTCGAAGCGCTCGGAAAAGGCCAAGCCGCCTTTGGATTGAGCGTGGTCTGTGCCGCAGGGGCAGCAGGCTTTGCCGGCGCAGCTGCTTTTTTCGCACCAGCCTTTTTGGCTGGAGCAGCTTTCTTCGCTGGAGCAGCTTTCTTCGCTGGAGCAGCTTTCTTCGCTGGAGCAGCCTTCTTAGCCGGAGCGGCTTTCTTCGCTGGAGCAGCCTTCTTAGCCGGAGCGGCTTTCTTCGCTGGAGCAGCCTTCTTAGCCGGAGCAGCTTTCTTAGCCGGAGCGACCTTCTTTGCCGGTGCCGCTTTTTTTGCGGCTGGTTTTTTTGCAGTTGCCATAAATATCTCCTTGATCAATTTACAAAGAGCACTTTTTGCCGCTGGTTCGGGCAAAAAGAGATCCATGTGGTTGGGTTGGTTCCCAGCAACATGAACGGGGTAACGCAGCCCGCACACAAGCAGCAGACGCTGCAGTGGAGCTGTGAATTGAAATAACCGGTGTCAAAACATCAATCCCAAGACAAGGCCCCGCCCGACTGGTACTCGATGACTCGGGTCTCGAAGAAATTACGCTCTTTCTTCAAGTCAATCATCTCGCTCATCCAGGGGAAAGGATTTTCTTCGTGGGGAAATAAAGGATCCAACCCGATCTGCGTGGCACGCCGGTTGGCGATATAGCGCAAATAGCCTTTGAACATCGACGCATTCATGCCCAAGACACCGCGGGGCATCGTGTCTTCAGCATAGCGGTATTCGAGTTCGACCGCTTTCTCAAACAAGGCCTTGATCTCGGCTTTGAATTCAGTCGTCCATAGATGCGGGTTTTCTAATTTCAACTGATTGATCAGATCAATACCGAAATTGCAGTGCATGGACTCATCCCGCAAAATGTATTGGTATTGTTCCGCCGCACCTGTCATTTTGTTCTGACGCCCCAGCGCCAGAATCTGAGTGAAACCGACATAAAAGAACAAACCTTCCATCAGGCAAGCAAACACAATCAGCGACTTCAGTAGCGTTTGATCGGTTTGCGGGGTACCAGTATGGAAATGCGGGTCCATGATGGCTTCAATAAAAGGAATCAGGAATTCGTCCTTGTCCCGGATCGACTGGACTTCGTTATAGGCACTGAAAATTTCACCTTCGTCCAGGCCCAGCGATTCGACAATGTATTGGTAGGCGTGGGTATGGATTGCTTCCTCGAAGGCCTGACGCAATAAAAACTGACGGCATTCTGGTGCAGTGATATGGCGGTAGGTTCCCAACACGATATTGTTGGCGGCCAAGGAGTCGGCCGTCACAAAGAATCCGAGATTACGCTTCACGATACGGCGCTCGTCGTCGGTCAAACCATTAGGATCTTTCCAGAGGGCAATATCGCGGGTCATATTGACTTCTTGCGGCATCCAATGGTTGGCGCAAGTTGCCAGATATTTTTCCCATGCCCACTTGTACTTGAAGGGCACCAGCTGGTTCACATCGGTCTGCCCGTTAATGATGCGTTTGTCGGACGCGCGCACGCGCTGGAAAGCTGCCTGCGTCCCAGAGAACGGCTTCACATTCGGGGGCGGCATTGCTGCGGGCATCACCGGCGCATCTACGGCCGCCGCCAATGCCTGCGCATTCAAGCCAGACGCATGCCCAGGCATCAGGCTGTCTTCCTCCGCAGTGCGTGGCATAAATGGCTGCGCTGCGGCCGGCTTTACTTCTTCGTCCCAAGTCAACATAGTGGTTCCAATGTCTTTTATTACGTCTATTGCTAAGTTTGCTATTCAGCCGTCTCTGCGTCACACGGTGAATGCAGGGCCAACACGGCTTGTGCTGGCCAATTACTTACTGGCACGCTTCGCAGGTCGGGTCATCGACACCGCAAAACTTGATATCAGTTGCTGCGCCGGCACTGAGCTCCATTTGCTCTTGGGCAGCAGCAGCGGCAGCGGCCATCAGCGAGCCACCTGACGGTGCCGCAGATTGGGCTGACGACACCGAATTCATGCGTCCCGAGCTGATCGTGGATTTCTCCGCATGGGTTGCCGACATCGTACGCAAATAGTAAGTCGTCTTTAGTCCCCGTATCCAAGCCAGCTTGTAGGTTTCGTCCAGCTTTTTGCCGGAGGCACCCGCCATATAAATATTAAGTGACTGAGCCTGGTCAATCCATTTTTGGCGACGCGCCGCTGCTTCTACTAACCAATGCGTCTCGACTTCAAACGCGGTGGCGTACAGTTGCTTAATCTCATTGGGGACGCGGTCCATAGGGCTCAAAGAACCGTCAAAGTGTTTGAGATCCATGACCATGACATCGTCCCACAAGCCGATGCGCTTGAGATCGCGCACCAAATAGCTGTTCACCACCGTGAATTCGCCTGACAGATTGGACTTAACAGAGAGATTGCCGAAACACGGCTCAATCGACGCATCCACACCGATGATGTTGGAGATCGTCGCCGTGGGCGCAATCGCCACACAGTTGGAGTTGCGCATACCGTCCTTGGCAATTTTGCGGCGCAAGGCATCCCAGTCCATGGTTGAAGAACGGTCTACCTCGACATAGCCACCACGCTCTTTAGCTAGCATGTCCAGCGTGTCCAAAGGCAATATTCCACGATCCCACAGTGAACCTTTGAAGCTGGAATAGCTTCCGCGCTCGCGCGCCAACTCGGTCGATGCCCAATAAGCGTAATAACTCACGGCCTCCATGGACGTATCGGCAAACTGCACAGCCGCATCGCTGGCGTAGGGAATACGCAATGCGTAAAGGCTGTCTTGAAAAGCCATCACTCCCAAGCCCACCGGCCGATGGCGGACGTTGGAATCACGCGCCTTCTTCACAGCGTAATAGTTGATGTCAATCACGTTGTCGAGCATGCGCATCGCCGTGGTAATCGTGCGTTTGAGTTTGTCATGATCCAGCGCGCCGTCTTTAAGATGCTGCAGCAAATTGACCGAACCCAGATTACAAACCGCCGTTTCGGTATCTGATGTATTGAGGGTGATCTCCGTACACAGATTGCTTGAATGGACCACGCCGGCATGTTGCTGCGGAGAGCGCACATTACAGGCATCTTTGAAAGTAATCCAGGGATGTCCGGTTTCGAACAACATGGTCAGCATCTTGCGCCATAAATCACTGGCTTCCAAGGTGCGCGAAGGTTTGATTTCACCGCGCGCAGCCTGCTGTTCATAGGCCACGTAAGCCGTTTCAAAATCAGCGCCGAATTTGTCATGCAGGTCCGGCACATTTGATGGGGAGAAAAGCGTCCATTGGCCTTTTTCCATCACGCGGCGCATGAACAAGTCTGGAATCCAGTTCGCGGTATTCATATCATGCGTACGACGACGATCGTCGCCCGTATTTTTGCGCAGCTCCAAAAACTCCTCTATATCTAGGTGCCAAGTTTCCAAATAGGTACAGACCGCACCTTTGCGCTTGCCGCCCTGATTCACTGCCACAGCGGTATCGTTCACCACTTTGAGAAACGGCACCACACCTTGGGATTCGCCATTGGTGCCTTTGATGCGGGAACCCAAGGCACGCACACGTGTCCAGTCGTTGCCCAGTCCGCCGGCAAACTTGGAAAGTAAGGCGTTTTCCTTGATAGATTCATAGATACCGTCCAGATCGTCCGGCACTGTCGTCAGATAACAAGAGGACAGTTGCGAGCGCAAGGTGCCACTATTGAACAAGGTGGGAGTGCTCGACATGAAATCAAATGAGGAGAGGATTTCATAAAACTCTATCGCGCGGGTTTCACGATCCGTCTCCTTCAGTGAAAGGCCCATAGCCACACGCATGAAAAAGGCCTGTGGCAATTCAATACGCATCTTTTGGTTATGGAGGAAGTAGCGGTCGTACAAGGTTTGCAGACCGAGGTAGTCAAATTGCAAGTCGCGTTCCGCTTTCAGTGCGCCGGCCAAGCGCTTTAAATCGAAATGCATCAACTGTTCGTCGAGCAGTTCAAATTGCACGCCTTTTTTGATGAAATCTGGAAAATAGTTGACATAGGCCTGCTGCATTTGGGCCGTAGGCACATCGTGCCCCAAGACCTCGCGCGAAATCGTATGAAATAGCAGGCGTGCCGTGGCATAGGTGTAATCCGGGTCTTTCTCAATCAGGGTCCGGGCAGCCAGAATCGACGCTTTGTACACCTCATCGACCGGCACTCCATCGTAAAGATTACGCAGTGTTTCCGAAATAATAGGTTCGGCCTTGACCTCTGCGCCTAGGCCCTCACACGCGGTACGTATCCGCTCGGTTAACGCTTGCATATCCAATGCAACACGCTGCCCTTGGTCTATCACATGCAAGGCGGGAGCAACCGGAGTCACTTGGGCTTGCTGCTTAGCTCGCTCCTGAGCGCGCCTTTCGCGGTAGAGCACGTAGGCGCGCGCCACCTCGTGGTGGCCGCCACGCATGAGACCGAGTTCAACTTGGTCCTGAACGTCTTCAATATGGAAGGTGCCTCCTGCAGGGCGTGAACGCATCAGCGCACGAATAACTTGCTGGGTGAGCGCATCCACCGTCTCTCGGATGCTGGCCGAGGCTGCACCCTGCGTGCCGTGCACTGCCAGTGAGGCTTTCATGATGGCTACTGCAACTTTGTTCGGCTCGAAAGGCACTACCGCGCCATTGCGGCGAATTATTTGGTAACTGGTGAGGGGACTGGGAGTGGATTCATGCGAAAACTGTGCGCTGACGGGAGGAGGCATCACGGTAGCGTGGCTAAGAGTCGAAATTGATTGCATGATGGGCTTTTTGTAATCCGGAAATTTATCAACGATGTCAGGCCTACGGAGGGGGTTGTATGCGCATGTCGATGCGAACCTCCCACTGTCTGGCAACACTATATCTGGTGTCTGGCTAGCGCGCAAGCCACTACAGGTAGTGTACAGCGACGGATTGCTTCATTTTTACATTGAGTTTGCTTGAGGGCAAAAACAGCCGCGCCAAACTGCCTCCATCTCACCATTTGAAACGCGCGTTAAGGCTTGTGAATAAGCTATTTTTAGAGAAAAACTCCCACCAGCACGGGAGTTTGGCTGGGTTGCCTAGCATCCATGCAGGTAAATCAAGGCTCGGGGTGAAGTTGAAGCTTTGGCATCGCACTTTTTTGGGGCGTTGTTGCAAAAACCCAATTCATCCAAGAAATTTACCGCTAGGGCAATTCAAGATGTAAATCTGACGCTACTTGGGCCATTTGGCCCCACTCAAAGCCATCCCCGGGATCGATTTTTCTCCCCGGTGCAACATGGCTATGGCCGGCCAAGTAGCGTAGGGGATAGTTGCCGCTCAGGTCGATGAGCAATTGACGAAGGCGGCTATATTGGTTCGGTTCGAAGTTCTCCCCTTCCAGTCCCTCCAGCTCAACGCCAATGGAATAATCATTGCAATTGTCCCTGCCTAGGTGGGATGAGACACCCGCATGCCAAGCGCGCGCCTCACAACTGACAAACTGCGAAAGTTGGCCGGTGCGGGTAATCAAAAAGTGGGCAGAAACCTGCAGGCCGCGAATACTCTGGAAGTAGGGGTGCGCATCCCAATCCAAGCGGTTGGTAAATAGGCGAGACACCGCATCGCCCCCATAAACGCCCGGCGGCAGACTGATGGAGTGAATCAGGACTAGGTCAATTACCGTTCCTAGGGGACGGGCGCCAAAGTTGGGCGACTCCAAGCGCTGTGCTTGCGGGTGCCAACCGTCGACCCAGGGAGCTCCATGAACAGAGGGTTCGGGTGCGCGCGTCACATGATGGCCTCGATACCGTAATACAGGCGCCTATCGGTGTCAGAGCTCATTCAATCGCCGATGCGCCGGACTGCAATAAAGGCCCTCCGTGCCTTGCGTGGCCTCTTGCGATGCCACATGGGTTCCGCAATGCTTACAGGGGACCATTTCTATTGGACGCTGCGGTGATCCTGCTTGAGGCTCCTTCTCTTTAGCCGAACGGTGGGTACGCCACTGCCAGACGATCAGCATGCCTAGCAAGAACAACAGCAGGTATTTCATGGGGCTTTCAGGGGCTGCGCCCCAGAATTACTTCCAGCACAAAACGTGAGCCCACATAGGCTAAGAACAAAAATGCGGTTCCCGTATATAAAAGATAAACCGCGCGCCGCCCGCGCCAGCCAAAACGCATCCGGCCGATCAAAAGGATGGCAAACGTAAGCCAGGACAGGAGTGAAAGTACGGTTTTATGGTCCCAACGCCAAGCATGGTCATGACCATATACCAAGTCGCCGAACAGGTAGCCGACAAACAGTGTGACCGTCAAAAGCACAAAACCAGCGGCAGCAAAACGGTAAGTCAATCGCTCCAAGGTGAGCAGCGGCAAACCTCCCTGGGTCTCTATGCCCTGACGAATCCGCGCTTCTGCACGCGTCATAAACCAGGCATGAACCGCAGCCGCACCCATTAAACCGTAGCAAGATATCGCCACCGCCATGTGCAGAGGCAGCCAGGCAGAAGTCGTCAGTGGCAGTGCATTTCCGGGAAACAGCAGGGCCAGCACTACGGAGATTGCGCCCATCGCACTCAGGGCCCAGCGGGCGGGCAATTGAGGAAAAACCTGACTTTCAACCGCATAGCTAGTCGCAATCAACCAAGCCGTCACCGACAAGGCTGGAGCAAAGCCGAAACGCGCAGGGGTATCGGCAAAAGCCAAGACTAACGTCGCCCCATGCGCAAGCCAGGCCAGAACGACCCAGATGCGGGCAGCAAAGCCGCCCTGGGAAAGCACCCGCAGTGCCGGCCACAGGTAGGCAAACACCGCAAGCAAGGCCAAGCCTATGCTGAGGGAGGATGCACTGTCTAAAATCATGGTGACAGTTTAGCCTTTTGTCTCCTTGAGGGCGACACCTCAGCAACTGCCGCCCCTGCCAATATCCCGCACTGGAAACCTATGGCCTCCGCCCTTACTGACAAACTGTCCCGACTGGTCAAGACTTTACGAGGCCAGTCCCGCATCACCGAGGACAATGTCAGCGAAATGTTGCGTGAAGTGCGCATGGCCTTATTGGAGGCCGATGTCGCGCTGCCGGTGGTGCGCGACTTTATCGCCCGCGTCAAAGAAAAAGCGCTTGGCCGCGAGGTGCTGGGATCTTTGCAACCGGGGCAATTGCTGGTCAGTATCGTCAACCAGGAACTGGCCAGCACGATGGGCCAGGGCATCAGCGATATCAACCTGGCAGTACAACCGCCAGCAGTAATTTTGATGGCCGGGCTGCAAGGCGCCGGTAAAACTACCACCACCGCCAAACTGGCCAAGCACCTGATAGACAAGCGCAAGAAAAAAGTGCTTACCGTCTCCGGCGACGTCTACCGCCCGGCGGCCATTGAACAGCTCAAAACCGTGACCGCCCAGGCCGGAGCTGAATTTTTTCCGAGCAGTCCGGATCAAAAACCCGTCGCCATTGCGCTGGCGGCGTTGGACTATGCCAAGCGGCACTTCTTTGACGTCCTGCTGGTCGATACCGCCGGTCGTCTGGCGATTGACCAGGCGCTGATGCAAGAAATACAAGCACTGCACGCCGCCCTGCACCCGATTGAAACCTTGTTTGTGGTGGACGCCATGCAGGGGCAGGACGCCATCAACACCGCCAAAGCCTTTAAAGAAGCCCTGCCGCTGACTGGCATTATTCTGACCAAAACCGATGGCGATTCCCGTGGCGGCGCGGCGCTCTCGGTGCGCCAGGTCACGGGCGCACCCATCAAGTTCGCCGGTACCAGCGAAAAAATTGACGGCCTAGAAGTGTTTGACGCCGACCGCCACGCCGGTCGTATTCTGGGCATGGGCGATATCGTCGCTTTAGTCGAGCAGGTCACCGCGGGCGTGAATGTCGAAGCGGCCCAAAAGCTGGCTGCCAAAGTAAAAAGCGGCGCCAGCTTTGACCTCAATGATTTCCTGAGTCAAATCCAGCAGATGAAACAAATGGGCGGCCTATCCAGCCTGATGGACAAACTCCCGGCGGCTATGGCCGCGAAAGCCGGTCAGGTGGACATGGACAGAGCGGAAAAAGACATCCGCCGCAAGGAAGGCATCATCCACAGCATGACGCCCCTTGAGCGCCGTAAACCCGATCTGATCAAAGCCACCCGCAAGCGCCGCATTGCGGCCGGGGCCGGGGTGCAAGTGCAAGAGGTCAACCGGATGCTCAAAGAGTTTGAGCAAATGCAGGACATGATGAAAAAAATGAGCGGCGGCGGGATGATGAAAATGATGAAGCGCATGGCCTCTATGAAGGGTATGCCCAAAATGCCTTTTTAGTCTGGCAACCTGGCCAGGGCTGCCTGCACCGCGAATTCAATTTATTGCGGTCTGCCGGGTGAACCGCAAGGCGCGCAGCAGCGCACTAAATCCCGTTAGCGCTCGCCGATAAGCTGGCAAGTCATACGCGACTAGTCAGTCTTGGGCGGTCAGTTCCAACTTTTGTACGTCCAAGCCTAGGCTGCTTAAGCGAAGCAACAAGTCGCCATAGGTTCGGGGGTCCATGCGCGGCGTACGCGATAAAATCCACAAATACTCGCGCTGCCCCTCTGGCGCGCTGTCCCTATCGCTTCATCGACTTTTCCGGATGCCAGGGTGCAACGATTGGTGACCTGCATCGAGCCATCGCTGCGCAAACTGTATTCGGCACGGGTTTTAGCGACACATTTACGCTGAAACCAGTTTGGAAGCTTGGCTATTTCGAACCAGTTTCCCAAATAACGCGGCAGGTCAATTACGGGTACCGTCGGCAAAGGCTGCGCGGCGCGGGCTAATCCTGCACAAGCGATCACCAGCAAGGCAAAAAAGTAGAGATACCTTCTGAGTGCCATCGTCCTATCCTTCTTGCGTCAACACCTCACCGCGCAGCGAATAAGTGCGCGTTTCAGTAATCCGGACATCCGTCAATTGCCCCACCATTCGCGCCGGGCCAGCGAAATTGACGACCCGGTTGCATTCGGTGCGCCCCATCAATTCGCTGCCATCCCGCTTGGAAGGGCCTTCGACCAAAATGCGCTGCGTACTGCCCAGCAGGCTTTCGCTGATGCGCGAGATACTGGTGTTGATCGCCGCTTGCACCTTGTGCAGCCGCTCTAGTTTCAAGGCATGGGGCGTGTCATCGGCCAAATTGGCAGCAGGTGTACCTGGCCTAGGACTGAAAATAAAGCTGAAACTGTTGTCGAACTGGAGCTCTTCAATGAGCTGCATCAGCTTAGCAAAATCGGTATCCGTCTCGCCGGGGAATCCGACGATGAAATCGCTACTCAGGGCCAAGTTAGGGCGTATCGCTCGTAACTTACGGATCGTGCTTTTGTATTCCATAGCGGTGTAACCGCGCTTCATCGCCATCAAAATGCGATCCGAACCATGTTGCACAGGAAGGTGTAAATGGCTCACCAGTTTAGGAATGTGAGCGTATGCCGCAATCAGCGCCGGGGTGAATTCATTGGGGTGGCTGGTAGTAAAGCGAATACGCTCAATGCCAGGTATTTCAGCCACGTACTCCAGCAAACTTGCAAAATCGGCCACCGCGCCGCTGCTGCCCATCGGTGCACGGTAAGCGTTGACGTTCTGCCCCAGCAAAGTGATTTCCTTCACACCCTGTTCGGCCAGACCCGCCACCTCAACCAACACGTCCTCAAAGGGCCGGTTGATTTCCTCGCCGCGGGTGTAAGGCACCACACAATAGCTACAGTACTTAGAGCACCCTTCCATCACGCTGACAAAGGCAGAGGCGCCTTCTTTTTTGGCCGGGGGCAAGTGGTCAAATTTTTCGATTTCAGGAAAACTGATATCCACCTGCGGCCGATCCTGCAAGCGCCTTTGCTTGAGCATCTCAGGCAGGCGGTGCAGCGTCTGCGGGCCAAATACCAAATCCACGTAGGGCGCGCGCGCAATAATCGCAGCGCCCTCCTGGCTCGCTACGCACCCACCCACGCCGATCTGCGCACCTTTCTTGCGCAGCTGACGTGCGCGGCCAAGATCGGAAAAAACTTTTTCCTGCGCTTTTTCACGGACTGAGCAGGTGTTAAACAGAATCAGGTCCGCTTCCTCGATCAGCGCGGTTTTCTCATAGCCCTCGGCCGCACCAAGGAGGTCAACCATCTTGTCCGAGTCGTACTCGTTCATTTGGCAGCCAAAGGTCTTGATAAATACTTTTTTTGTCATCGGGGATCCCCTTGCGTCAGTTGCCACCATTGCCACCTTGCGTGCGCGAGCCTCTTCCCCAAATCATGTTGCCAGGCGATTCCGAGCTTGGAAAGAGAAAACTGGATTGCGTAGCTACCCACTCATACGACTGCGGGCGGGCATTGGTGTGGCGTGCCCAAGCAATTTTCGCAAAGGTCCAGCGATTCATGGTTTTGTCCAGAGGCTGCTACGGAAATAAGCAAAAAGGGCACCGAAGCGCCCCTTTTGCCGAATCATTTGGTGGTGATAGGTGGATTTGAACCACCGACATCAGCATTATGAATGCTGCGCTCTAACCAACTGAGCTATATCACCGAAGGCGTAAATTATAACGAAATCCTAATCTTTGCAAGGGATACAGCACACCCCGGCCTCTCAGGCGACAGGATGACACTCGGCAGCGCGAGCGGCACATCACCGTTTTACACGCCAGCCCGATAGTAGGCAATGCCAAGTCAGGCCAAGCTAAACCGAGCAAACATCCAAACCCGGATGCGATTTTCAGAAAAATTTTGTGCCGATAAAACTGTATTGCTTGTTTTAATTAAATATCACGTTTTTAATTTTAATTTTTAATTTGAAATATTTTATGATTACCGCAGCAATCGAAAAATTACGCGTGAGTGAATTGACTTGGCGCATAGCGTTTTATGGATGCGTCCGATACGCCAGCTATTTCTCAAACAGCAACCCATTAAATCGACCCTTATTTACTGCCATGAAGTCCGCCCGCCTCCTGTTCATGACCCCGGCCATATGGTTGGGATGGCAGATCAGCTTTGCTTGGAAATATTGGGTCACGGGAATCGTAGTACTTTTTGCTGCGGTTTATCTCTCCATTCCCTTATTCAAAATACATCAAGAAAATGTCAAACGCAGCGAAAGCCAGCAGGAAGGCGTGGAAAATCTAGTACGCACCTATGGTCTATTGAATCAAGTTTTACAGATAAAAATTCAGATCGTAAATTCCGGTAACAACGAATTTCAGGGTGATGAAGTTGCGCAGAACATAGACCTATTGATGCGCTCTTTACATAGTCGAGAGGAGACTTTGATCGCAAGCCGTTTATGGCGTGAGTGGTCCTTTACAAAATACCAGCTAGCCCTGGATAAGGAGCAGATAGACCCCGCCATTTGCGATAAATCCATCGCGCTCCTAGTTGCGTTGATGCAGGAAAACGCACGCCATCATCACCGCAAACTTTCCGAAGACCTAGATATTGCGTTCGATTTTCTCAGCGACGACCTGCCAGCCGTCATGCGCAACTTGGCATCCCAAAATACGGCGGTGCGCAGAAATGCAGCACCGGATTTGAAACAGTTAAATAGAGACCAGCAAGGGCTCAACGACAGCATCCCGCAAATACGCTTAGCGATGAGCCGTTTGCAAGATATAAATGCGATGGCGTGGGATAAGAGCACAACGCGCTGGTCAAGGATTTTTTGGCCTTCGCCCGCCGCGTCTGCGACCCAGATCACTGGTGTATTGAATGTCGAGCCACTGATCATCGGGCTGATGGTGCAACAAGATTTGTTAGACCAGTTGCAGGACGCGCGAGCCACTGCCGCTGAGCGCATTGAAGTAACGGAACAATTGCGCAGCGCGACCTTAGGCAATCTAAAGCTGGCGCAAGGGATGATGGAACAGGGAATAGGTTTGATCCAGGAAGAGTCTTTGTCACGAACCAAGTCTTTTCGGGATGGCTACCGTGAATTAGTCTGGACTTTGTCAATCGCGGCTTTTTGGATCGCTTACACGAACTATGGGTTCTACCTTGGCACCCTGAAATCAGTCATCGCGCTTTCCCGTGGAACCAATGCTTTTTGTGCAGGCCAAAGAGATGTGCGCATCAAACTCAAAAGCCAGGACGAGCTCAGGCTGTTAGCAAGCAATTTCAACACCATGGCGCAGGAAACCGAGCGACTGGTACAAACGATTGAGGAGCAAAACCAGACGCGCGAGCGCGATCTAAAGACATTGGTAGACGCCCTCGGCAATAAAAACGAGGAACTCTACGCTGTCAACCATAGGGTACACGAAGAACTCAATCTGGCACGCAGCGTTCAATTAGCCATACTGCCGCAAGTTTTTCCCAGCGATCCGACTTGGTCGGTCCATGCTTGCATGCATCCAGCGCGCGAGCTCGGCGGAGACTTTTACGATTGCTTCCCTCTTCCCGATGGGCGCCACGGAATACTCGTAGCGGACGTGTCCGGCAAAGGGGTAGGGGCCGCGTTTTTCATGGCGGTCTCACGTACCGTGTTGTTGGACTCGGCACTCACGGTGCGAACACCGGCACAGGTGTTGGCACTGGCCAATGACTTGTTGTGTGCGCGCAACCCCATGGATTTATTCGTTACCGCCTGTTATGCCTTATACGATCCCAGAGACGGAACCCTGGTGTATGCCAGCGCGGGGCACCATGCACCGCTTATCCGTCGTGAAGGCGGCACAGTAGAAACACTCACGACCAGTATGGATATGGCCCTCGGGGTATTGCCCGACATGCAATACAGCGAACACATAGCCTGTTTAAGCCGGGGCGATGCCTTGCTCATGTTCACCGATGGTGTCACAGAAGCATTCTCACACCAGGACGTCGCCTATGGCGAAGAGCGCCTGATTCAATGGCTCAGTGAGAGCCCAACGCAAGGTGATGCCAAAGTGATCGTTGACAGCCTGATCCAGGATGTGGCCTTGTTTGTGGCCGGCGCCGAGGCTTCCGACGACCTCACCTGCCTGGTCTTGTGCCGAAAAAATGCAGAGTATCAGAACTTGGATCCCGCCATTTAATACCGAGATTTTTTGTTAACTAGGAGGACACTTATGAACACGCCGCACTCGCAACAAGCTGAAACAAAATTGCTGTTGAACTACAGTATGCCGTCGCAAATCGTGATGTTCGGGGAACTGGCAGTTTCCGTAGAAGACGTCATTGCAGACAGACCGGACCTCGCATTTTCTGCAAATCTTTGCCTGGAAGAGTTAATCACCAATACGATTCAATACGGCTTGGCTAATGCCCCGGACCATTTGATTCAAATCCGCATCATTCGTACACAGGAGTGGTTAGAAATTCTGGTGAAAGACGATGCGCCGCAGTTTGACCCTTTTAATCAGGTTCCACAGCCTGATTTGGACGCATCGGTGGAAGCCCGTCCCATCGGCGGCTTGGGCGTGCATTTGGTCCGTTCTTTAATGGATGATGCATCTGCAAGCTATGACGGAACCGGTAATCTGATTACCTTAAGAAAGATGCTAACGCATTGAGTGCGCCCAGACGCTGCATCCCATCCAACCCTTAAATGAAGGCAAGAAAATGAGCTTTGAATTTCAACTTGAAACCACGAACGGCGTCCAACACTTGAAGCTTGTCGGTCGCTTAGACACTAGTACTTTTTTATCTTTAGAAAAAACCATTAATGGTTTATTTCAATCCGCAGAGGATAAAGTATTAATCGATTTTTCATCCCTTAGCTACATCTCCAGTTCCGGCTTGCGTTTAATCTTGGTGGCTGCCAAACGCGCACGCCAAGTGGGTGGTCGCCTCCTTTTGTGTGAACTGTCCCCAGCGGTCCGGGATGTATTTGAGATCAGCGGGTTTCTAAAAATTATGGAAACTGCCGACACCAAGGCGGTGGCCCAAGCCGCTCTGCAAGCATAAAACCCAGTCGCAGGCTTAGCGGTGTGTGAACACCGGTTTGCGTTTGTTGACAAAGGCATCCATACCTTCTTTTTGGTCAGCGGTCGCAAATAAGGCATGAAATAGGCGGCGCTCAAAATGCACGCCATCGGCCAGACTACCTTCAAAGCTGCGGTTGACCGCCTCTTTGGCGGCGCGCGTAGCCATTTGGGAATAAGCACAAATCATGAGGGCCGCTGCCAGCGTTTCCTCCATTAATTTGTCCAGCGGAACGATGCGACTGACTAGGCCAGCGCGCTCTGCTTCTGTAGCGTCCATCATGCGCCCGGTGAGCACCATATCCATAGCCTTGGATTTGCCAAGCGCACGCGGCAAACGCTGCGTTCCGCCAGCACCTGGAATCACGCCTAGTTTGATCTCTGGTTGACCAAAACGCGCGTTGTCGGCGGCAATGATGAAATCGCAAAGCATGGCCAATTCACAGCCGCCACCCAATGCAAACCCACTCACCGCAGCGATCACCGGCTTGCGAATACTGCGCAAAGTTTCCCAATTACGGGTGATGTAATCTCCTTGGTAGACATCGGCAAAACTGTAATTGGCCATAGCACCAATGTCTGCGCCCGCCGCGAAGGCCTTTTCACTCCCGGTAATGACCATACAGCCAATCGCTGGATCTGCATCGAAGGCCTTTAAAGCGTGTCCCAATTCGTCCATTAACTGGTCGTTGAGCGCGTTGAGTTGCTGGGGCCGATGTAAGGTGATCACACCGACTTTGTCGGCCTCGGTACGGGTTTGGATGAGCTGGTAGGGCATGGTCTTGGCGTGCTTTATGGTGATGGATTCGCCGCACTATACCCAAGGCACCTGCTAGCAAGGATCCCAAGGCCAGGCGTGCACGCTGCTCAGGCCGCGGGCCATTGCGCCTCGGCGCGCTGAGGGCAAACTAAGCGCCATGTCCAAGCCTTAGCCGGTAAGGCTACCGATAAGCGCAACAAACGCTTGTCCCGCGAAACCAAGGCGGTAAAGCGCTTTTGCTGGCCTAATAAGGCGCCTAATTCATCCAACTTAGTGAGGCGCCACTCTGATGCGCTCCCGCGTCCGGCGGCCAGGCCGACACCCAGCCATTCATCGCCCGCCATCAAGCCCGCCGCCTGCGCCGCACCGCCGTGCAGCACCATTTTGATCTTCACGGCACTGCCTGCGTCCTCGGTACGAATGCCCAGGCGCTGCGCCATCGCAGCGGGTTCTTCATGCACTTCCAGGCCCTGCCCAGTCAACAGGGCTTTCAAAGGCAACTCGCGCACACTGTGGACCCAGGCCTTGATCTCACTATTCCATGGACGTCCTGAGAGTTTATGCAACACCGCCAGCAGATCCTCCTGCGTCATCGGGCCACCAGCGCAGCGGACCCATAGCGCACGCATCACTGCGTCTAAATGGGTCTTGCCCTCGGCGCGCAGCTTCAGGTCCAAACACAAGGCCACCAAGGCGCCCTTGGTGTAATAGCTCACCGTCAGATTGGGGGTGTTTTCGTCGGGGCGGTAGTACTTGATCCAGGCATCAAAACTTGCCTGCGCCACGCTTTGCACCCAACGGCCCGGGGTTTGCGCTACTTGGTTGATGGTTTTACCCAGCAGCTTGAGGTAGGTCGTGTCATCGATGAGCCCGGCGCGGCGCAGCAGCAAATCGTCGTAGTAACTGGTAAAGCCTTCAAAAAACCAGAGCAGTTCGGTGTAGTTTTCTTGTGTGTAGTCGTATAGCGCAAACTCGGCGGGTCGCAAACGCTTGACGTTCCAAGTGTGGAAATATTCATGGCTAATCAGGCCCAGCAAAGTGGTGTAGCCCTCGCTGGTTTTGTCATCGCCATTGCGCGGCAGGTCGCGCCGGTTGGCGATCAAAGCAGTGGAATTGCGGTGCTCCAGTCCGCCGTAACTTTCATCGACGGCATGCAGCATGAACACATAGCGCGTAAACGGGACCCGCTTCGCCAAAGCCTTGGCGGGCGCAGCACCCGGTGCGTGCCAAAAGCAGATTTGGGTTTCACAAATTTTTTGCGCATCACGCAACAAGCGTTCGCCGTCCATGGACGGTAAGGCCCCCGCCACCACAAAGCGATGTGGCACGCCACAGGCGGTAAATTCACCGCTCCAAAACGCACCCATTTCCACCGGGCAGTCGGCCAATTCGTCGTAGTCCGCAGCTAGGTAGCTGCCAAAGCCTGCTGCATCAATGCGCTGCGGCTCCAAGCCCGTAGCCAACTGCCAGCCTTTCATGGCTGAACCGCGCACTAGCTCCAAACCATGGGGCTGATCCGTCTGCTCCTGCGCCATCAGGCACAAACTGGTAGCGTTAAAAAAACCGCGCACATCGTTCAACCAGGCGGTGCGCACCGAGTTGTCAAATGCATAGACTTGGTAACGCACTTCCAAAGGCAGCGCACTGTCACAAGCCACCAGCCAAGCGGCTTTATCGCTTTGGGTCAAAGCCACGGGGTGCCCGCCCTGGTTGCATTGCAGATTCTGTAAGTGCCGGGAAAATTCACGTACCAAATAGCTGCCGGGTATCCAAGCTGGCAAGCGCAATTCCTGGCTGCTGGCCGGCGCCGCTATCGTCATGGTGACTTGCCACAGATGTGCCGCATGGCTGAGCACTTCTACCCGGTAATGCACAGGGGCCTTGGCGCCTGGCAAAGCAGATTTGGAAGGACGCGCGCGCTGGCTGGTCATTGCTTGCAAGGTCAAAAAAACGCTCAACCTTTGCCGGCCTGGGCCAGCATTTGTTCTACCTTTTTGGCATCCACCGCGCCGGGGACGCGGCTGCCATTGGTAAACAGCAAAGTCGGCGTACCGTTGATTTTGTACTTGCGCCCCAACTCGACGTTGCGGCTGAGCGCGGTGGCGTCGCAGCCACCGGCGGTGGAGCTAACAGCTTGATCGCGCAACATCCAGTCCAGCCAGGCCGTGCCACGGTCTTTAGCGCACCAAATGGCTTTGGATTTTTCTACCGAGTCCGCACCCAAAATAGGGTACAAAAACATATAAATGGTGACGTTGTCAACTTTCTGCATATCCCGCTCAAAGCGTTTGCAGTAACCGCAATTGGGGTCTTCAAACACTGCCATCTTGCGCTCGCCATTGCCGCGTACCAAGGTAAACGCGTCTTTGAGCGGCAGGCTATCAAACTTGACCGCCGTCAATTTTTCCACCCGCTCTTCGGTCAGGTTGCGCTTGTTGCGGGTATCGATTAGGCTACCCTCGATCAGAAAATCCGCCTTGGCATCGGTGTAAAAAATCTCGGTGCCGTCGACACGCACTTCATACAAACCGGGAATTTCCGACTTGCGCACTTCATCAATTTGTTTGAACTGCGGCAGGCGCGCGGGCAGGTTTTTCCGAATCAGATCCTCTTGGCCGAGGGCACCGTTAGAGAATGCCAGCACGCAAGCCAAGGTCGTAAAAGCGCTTTGTAGTTTCATTGAGATGGATCCATTGAAATGATTAGGTCCGCAAACCCATAGCTTTGCGCGCCACCATTTGCTTGATGGGCCCGCTGCGGGAAAAAGCCGACATGCCCCAGTTGCGCGCCGAAGCAAGCAAAGGCGATTGCTGGTAAAAAATCTGTTGCATGGCATCACCCACGCCACCGACCAACGCCAGTGCGGTCTTGCGCTCACGCTGATAAGTCCGCAGCAAGCGCATATCGCCCACGCTGCGCCAGTAGGGCCGCGTATCGAGCACTTGGGCCAAAGCCGCCACGTCGCCCAGGCCGAGGTTCAAACCCTGACCGGCCAATGGATGCACGGTGTGCGCCGCATCACCAGCCAGCACCCACGCGCCTTGGGCATGGGTGCCGCACCACTGCTGCGCGCTGGCACTTTGCAAAGGCCACACGCTGCGCGCGCTGATCAGCGTTAAGGCACCCAGAGACTCGCCGCTGACGGCGTCCAACTCCTGGCAAAAAACTTCTTCCGACGCTGCTTGCATAGCCTGCGCACGTTCGGGGCTTAGCGACCAAACCAGCGCGCAGGCGCTGCCTTGTTTGCCGTCCAGAGGCAACATGGCCAAAATTTCGCCCACGCCTTGATAGTCAAAAAACCATTGGCGGGCCACTTGCTGATGCGGCACAGCGCAGGCCACGCGCGCCGCCAGGGCGTGTTGCGGATAGGCTTGCACCTCAAATTCCACGCTCAATTCCTCGCGCGTGCTGCTGGCCTTGCCTTCGCAAATCACCGTCAACGGCGCCGCACAGGGCTCGTGCATCACGGTAACTAGGCTTTGAAAGCCCAGCGCCTGCACCAGGAGCGCTTCCAATGCGGGTACGTCCACCATCCAATTAAGCGCTGGGGCGCCTTGGTCCGCCGCATCAAAGCGCAGTGCGCCGCCTTTATCGCCAAATACCTGCATCGACACCACAGGGGTGGCATGCTCTGCGTCCGGCCAGCAGCGTAAGGATTGGAGCAGTTCGCGCGAGACTGCGTTGAGCGCATAGGCGCGCACATCGCTATGCCAGCTGGCCGGGTCACCGGCCTGGGGATCGACCAAGGCCACGCGCAAACGCTTGGCCGCCAATTGCAAAGCTAGCGCGCGGCCGACGATGCCGGCGCCACGTATGCAAACATCGAAAGGTCGTGCCATGTGGGCCATTGTAGAAGCGGCCTGTAATCCCCTTGGCCTAGCGTCCCCATGCGTGCAAGTAGAGTGCTTCGCACTGAGAAGAACAAGTTCACACCAATCGGATGGGGCAACTAATTAGTGGTTTAGCACACAGCGCCCTTGCCGCACCAGGTGCAAAAGCCGCCAAAAACCGCGTTTATTACAATGCAGGCCGCCCCGCTCAGCAGGGGCGCACTCCCTCCCGAAGCGCCATCTGCGCGTGCGGACCTCCCAAAACGAAGGACTCTCCCATGAAATGCGGCATCGTAGGCCTGCCCAATGTCGGTAAATCGACCCTGTTTAACGCGCTGACCAAGGCCGGCATCGCCGCAGAAAACTACCCGTTTTGCACCATCGAGCCCAATGTCGGCGTGGTCGAAGTGCCCGATTTGCGGCTGGCGCAACTGTCGGATATCGTCCAACCCGAGCGCGTGGTGCCCGCGATTGTGGAGTTTGTGGACATCGCCGGTTTGGTCGCCGGGGCGAGCACGGGCGAAGGCTTGGGCAACAAATTTTTGGCCCACATCCGCGAAACCGACGCCACCATCAATGTGGTGCGCTGCTTTGAGGACGACAACGTGATCCACGTTGCCGGCCGGGTCGATCCGATTGCGGACATCGAAGTGATACAAACCGAACTCTGCCTGGCCGACCTGTCCAGCGTAGAAAAAGCCCTGCACCGCGTGACCAAGACCGCGCGCTCGGGCGACAAAGAATCCATCAAGCTGGTCGCCATCCTGGAAAAATGCCAGACTGCGCTCAACGAAGCCAAGCCGGTGCGCACCCTGGACTTCAGCAAAGAAGAGTTGCCACTGCTCAAACAATTTTTTCTGATTACCGCCAAGCCCGCCATGTTTGTGGCCAATGTGGCCGAAGACGGCTTTGACAACAACCCCTTGCTCGAGCGCTTGCAAGCCTTTGCCGCCGCCCAAAACGCACCGGTGGTGGCCATCAGCGCCAAGCTGGAAGCCGAACTGAGCGAAATGAGCGACGAAGACCGCTTGTTATTCCTGCAAGAACTGGGTCAGACTGAGCCAGGTCTGAACCGGCTGATCCGCTCGGCCTACCGGCTGTTGGGGCTGCAAACTTATTTCACAGCCGGCGTGAAAGAAGTTCGTGCCTGGACCATCCACGTGGGCGATACCGGCCCCCAAGCAGCCGGGGTAATCCACACCGACTTTGAAAAAGGCTATATCCGCGCCCAGACGATTGCCTTTGAAGATTTCATTCAATTCCGTGGTGAGCAAGGGGCAAAGGATGCAGGCAAAATGCGCGCAGAGGGCAAGGAATACGTAGTCAAAGACGGCGACGTGATGAATTTCCTGTTCAGCTCCTAAGCACCACCCTACCGCTTAACTATTTTCGGAGACCCCCATGCCCGCACTACTACCCCATATCGATCCGGACGGATTGCTCGAGTTTTCGGTGGTCTATACCGACCGTGCATTGAACCACATGTCCCAACGCTTTCAAGGCGTGATGCGCGACATATCCACCATGCTCAAGTCGGTGTATGGCGCCCGGTCCAGCGTGCTGGTGCCTGGCAGCGGCACCTTTGGCATGGAATCGGTTGCGCGGCAGTTTGCCACCGGTAAGAACGTGCTGGTCATCCGCAACGGTTGGTTCAGCTACCGCTGGACACAGATTTTTGACATGGGCCATATTCCCGCCCACACCACCGTTTTAAAAGCCCGCCGTCTTAGCCAGGACAGCCAAGCGGCCTGGATTCCCTGCCCGATTGAAGAAGTAGTCGCCACCATCCTGGCCGAAAAGCCCGCCGTGGTTTTCGCGCCCCATGTAGAAACTTCGGCTGGCATGATCCTGCCCGACGCCTACCTGCGCGCAGTGGCCGATGCCGTGCACCGAGTGGGCGGTTTGTTTGTGCTGGACTGCATCGCCTCGGGCACGATTTGGGTGGACATGCAAGCGACCGGCGTGGACGTGCTGGTCACTGCGCCGCAAAAAGGCTGGAGTGGCTCACCGTGCTGTGCCATGGTCATGCTCAGCGAGCGCGCCCGCAGCGCCATTGATAGCACCACCAGCAGCAGCTTTGCTTGCGACCTGAAAAAATGGTTGCAGGTGATGGAAGCCTATGAAAACGGAACCCACATGTACCACACCACCATGCCCACTGATGCGATCACGCGTTTGCAGGAAGTGATGCATGAAACACAAGACTACGGCTTTGACAAAGTCTGCGCCGAACAATGGGACCTTGGCCACAAAGTGCGCGCGCTGATGGAGGGCCGTGGCATCCGCAGCGTGGCGGCGCCCGGCTTTCAGGCACCCGGCGTGGTGGTCAGCTACACCACCGATACGGGCATGCACAACAGCAAAGGCTTTTCGGCTTTGGGCCTGCAAACCGCCGCCGGTGTGCCGCTGCAATGCGATGAACCCGCAGACTTTATGACCTTTCGCATCGGCCTGTTTGGCCTAGACAAATTGCACAACGCCGACCGCAGCGTGACGCATCTTGCAGCTGCATTGGACGAGATGGGTTTTAAGGCGCAAAAAGCGGCTTAGATATCTACAGCCGCATTTACTGTGCGGGTGGGCTGCTGCTAAAGGCCAGCGTCTCTTGCAACGTGGGCGGCTGGCAGCCGCTGCGACCGCAGTTAATCGCTGCGGCTTGCATCGCCAGTCGCAAAGTGCTTCGCAGTTCGGCTTGCGGGTGCATCGCCCAGTCGGCTACACAATTGCCCCAAAACGTATCGCCCGCACCTACGGTATCGACCACCGCCACACCAGGTGCCTTCATCGCCATACCGCTTTCACCGACTTGCAAATGCGCGCCCTGAGCGCCAAAGGTCAAGGCGATATGCGTGGCCTGCGGCGCACACTGGCTGCGCAGGGCCTGTACCAAGCCCGGCGCATCGGCCAGCGTCGGCGCTGACCAGCCCAGTACCTGCAAATCCTCGTCGCTGGCTTTGAGCCAATCGGCCTGCGCCATCAAGGTCTTGACGCCCGCCACGTAAGCCGGTAAATCCTGCGCTACCTGAGGCCGCATATTGATGTCCATGCTGATGACCCAACCCAGCGCCTTCGCCGCTTGTAAGAGCGCAAGCACCTTCTCGTTTTCCGGCGGTATCAAGAGTAATGAACCGACATTCAAAATGCCTGGCCCGTGGGCCGCAGCGTGCGTGCGCAGCAACTGCGCCATCGCTTCCACGGTGTAGTCGCGGTCAGCCACGCCTTCGCGGTAAAAGCTGTAGCTGGGGTGGCCATTTTCAATTTGCACCATGGCCAGCGAGGTGGGCGCGCGGCTATCGGGGGTGTCCAAAGCCACATCGTCGGCCCGCAATTGCGCTGCCAGCGTGCGGCCAAACCTGTCGGAGGACAAGGGGTTGAGGTAGCGCACGGACGCCCCGCGCAAACGGGCGGCGCGCGCCATGTTGTACGGGCTGCCACCGGCAAGCGGGATAAAGCGGCCATCGGGCTGCATGACGCAGTCCATCAGCGCTTCGCCCAGGACCCAGAGGTGTTTGGAGTTCATAGTCATTTAACAAAAGCTGGCAATATAGTGGCGGGATGCAGCGCGTGCCGCAATGGCTTGCAAGGTGGCTATGTGTGATGCGCTGCGCAGCCGCCGCAAACAGTGGCTATTGTCCTTTAAGCGTAGGCGCGTGCATGCAGTGGTCACACCCAGAGCGCGCAATGATCAGGTAAAGGGTGGGCTTAGGCGCCAAAGTTCGGCCCGCAATGCCCAAACGATCCCTTGTATTCAATAGGCCAATGCCTCGGGCGGCAAGTCACCCACCGCTTTGGCCCCGGTCATCACCGCCACGGTATCGCTCATGCTGATGAACTTGGGGTTGACCACTGCCGCGCGCTTGCCCAAACGAGCGATATGGATGCGGTCGGCCACTTCAAACACATGCGGCATATTGTGTGAAATCAGCACCACTGGCAAACCCTTGTCACGTACCCGGCGAATCAACTCCAACACCATATTGCCTTCTTTGACGCCCAAGGCAGCCGTAGGCTCATCCATGATGACCACATGCTGCGCAAAAGCGGCGGCGCGGCCTACGGCAACACATTGGCGCTGGCCGCCGGACAAAGTTTCGACTGCCTGCGTCATCGAGCGGATGCCGACTTTCAAATCCGTCATACGCGCAATGCTTTCTTCGAGCATCTTCTTTTTGTCTATAAAGCCCAACCAACCCAGCGGCCCGCTGCGCCGCAGTTCGCGCCCAAGAAACAAGTTCTCAGCAATCGTCATAGCCGGTGCCACGGCAAGGTCTTGGTACACGGTTTCAATACCAGCACGGCGCGCGTAAATGGGGCTCTTGAAATACACGGTTTTACCGTCGAGCAAGATCTCACCCTCGTCGGGAATCGTGGCGCCCGACAGGCATTTGATCAAGGATGATTTACCTGCGCCGTTGTCGCCAATCACGGCCAGGATTTCGCCAGCGCGCAATTCAAAGTCGGCACCATCCAGGGCAGTGACCTGGCCGTAGCGTTTGACCAAGCCACGGGCCTGCATCACGATGTGGGGGGCGCTCATTAACGGGCTCCTTTGCGCGACATTTGGTCGGTGGCGACCGCCAGAATCACCAGCACCCCGGTCACCAAGATTTGGTACACCGAGGACACACCCATCAGGGTCAATCCGTTGCGGAAAACGCCCACAATCAATGCGCCCATCAGCGTGCCCAAAATAATGCCGCGCCCGCCAAACAAGCTGGTGCCGCCCAATACGACGGCAGTAATCACGTCCAGGTTTTCAGTTTGCCCGGCATTGGGGTCGCCGGCGCCGGTACGGGCGACCGCCAGCGTGGATGCGATGCCGTAAAACACACCGGCCAGCACATACACGCCGAGCAGCACTTTGTCGGTCGAAATACCCGCCAATCGGGTGGCCTCCGGACTGTTTCCGACGGCATAGACATGGCGCCCTTGCGCGGTGTCGCGCAGCCATATCCAGGTGGCCAGATAGAGTGCCAACATCAGCACAATGCCGTAGGCTACGCGCGCCCCCCCGAATTCAAAAGTCTCAGCCAGCAGTGTCATGCCCTCAGGTATTTGCGTGACCGTTTGCGCCCGCGAATAGAGTTGTGTGATGGCAAAGGCGATGTTTAAGGTACCCAAGGTCACGATAAACGGTGGTAGTTTGAGGCGCGTGACCAGCAAGCCATTGATCAGGCCAAACAAAGTGGTGGCGGCGATGCCGCACAAAATAGCCACGGGTGCGCTGAGTTGGTAGTCGGCTGCGACTTTGCTCATCACGATCGCACCCAAAGCCATCACCATGCCGCAGGACAAATCGATGCCGGCGGTCAAGATAATCAGCGTCTGTCCAATAGCAATCGTGCCCACCACCATGACCTGCTGCAAGATCAGGGAAAAGTTTCTCAGCGTGAGAAAGTTTTCATGCTGAAAGGAAAAAAAGGTGCAGGCCAATACCAGCGCCAATGCCGGGCCTAATGTGCCCATCGGAGGAAGATTAGCTTTTAGCGAATTCATAGCGTCGATTTAATGGATGGTCGGCCTGAGCCGGTGCGGCGCATCTGGCGATGCATAAAGACGCAATCGAAAGCCTGCCGCAGCAGACTTCCGATGTTCAGCGTGGCATCAATACGCCGCTCGCATACCAGACATCGGGCAAGCATGGCTTGGCCGATGCGATGCCCCTTACTCACCCCAGCACTGTGCGCGGGCGGTTTTGGTGTCGATGCTCTTGACGCCAGCCATGGGCTTGGCAGCGACCAGGTCCACGCCGGTGTCGGTGTAGCCGGTTTGGCGCTTGCCATCCTTGGCATACTGCACACCGGCAGCAACGCCCAATGCAGCCATCTTCAAGGGGTATTGCATGCTAGTGGCCGCGATCACGCCTTTTTCGACGTTGCCCACACCGTTGCTGCACATGCCGTCAACGCCCAAGATGACCACTTCTTTTTCCTTGCCCGCGGCTTTGATGGCTTTGTAGGCACCAGCGGCAGCGGGTTCGTTGATGGCATACACCACATTGATGTTGGGGTTCTTTTGCAGGCAGTTTTCCATGCCGGTCTGGCCTTTGGCTGCGTCACCAAAGCTATCCGCCATGCAGACCACTTCGGCGGGCTGGGCCAACTCATTGCTTTTGGCATCTAGCGATTTCAAACCGTAACCTGCCAGAAAACCATTGTGACGCTGGGCACCCACGGGATGGCCGGGAAACAAGTCCATGGTCGCGATCACCGGCTTTTTGCCACCCAGAGCGGCTTTGGCGTATTGGCCGATCAAAACTCCGGCTTTGTAATTGTCGGTAGCGAACAAGGCGTCGGCCTCAGCGACCGGGCTGTCCAGGGCGATCACTTGCACGCCTTGGGCGCGGATTTTCTTGATCGTGGGGACGATGGCGTCGCCCGAGGAGGTGATCAGGATGGTTTTGGCGCCTGCTGCGACCATGTTTTCCATGGCGCTGATTTGGCTGGCGGTGTCGCCGTCTTGCTTGCCCGCTGCGCTGAGCAGTTTAGCGCCAGCGGCCTTGGCAGCAGCGTCAGCACCTTCTTTCATTTTCACGAAAAACGGGTTGCTTTCGGTCTTGGTGATCAGGCCGATCACGGTCTCTGCGGCAAAAGCGGACGTAGCAGCCGAAGCGGCAAAGGCGATGGCAGTCAGTGCCAGGGTGGTGGATTTTTTCAAGCTTTTTCTCCTAGGAAGGGTATCAATCAGGGTTGGCTTATCGGGGATGGATTTCCCCGGTTCCTACGCTTCACGTTTTCAGCGTGGTGGAACTATATTCCGGTTTAACTAAATAAATCAAGTTGATTTAATAATGGAAAACCCTAGGTTTCGCCTGATTTCCGAGGTTTAGGGCCGCCTTTGCTGCTTTTTTAGGCAGCGAAATAGCTACTTTGGCCGACAATGAAGCGGATTTCCCACGTAACCACAAGGCTTGGCTATGGACCCCAACACACTTCCCGCCGCTGCGCTTGCGCGCGCCCAGGCCTTGCTGGCTGCTGGGGGGCGCCGTGTGCTGGGCATTGCGGCGCCGCCCGGCGCTGGTAAATCCACCCTGGCCGCGCAACTGTTGCAGGCGCTGGGGCCCCAAGCGCAAGTGGTGCCTATGGACGGTTTTCACTTGGCAAATTCCCAGTTGCAGCGCCTGGGCCGTGCCGGGCGCAAAGGCGCAGAGGACACTTTTGACGCTGCCGGTTATGTCCATTTGCTGCGCCGCATCCAGGAGCAGCAGCCGGGGCAAACGATTTACGCACCAGAATTTCGCCGCGAAATAGAAGAAGGCATTACCGGTGCCGTGGCAGTGCACAGCGATACCCGCCTGATCATTACCGAAGGCAATTACCTCTTACTGGACAGCGCCCCCTGGAACGCGGTGCGCAGCCTGCTCGACGAGGCCTGGTACCTGACGCTCGACGACACCGAGCGCCAGCGCCGCCTCTTGGAGCGCCACATGCGTTTTGGCCGCGAACGCGCCGACGCCTTGCACTGGATTGCCATCACCGATGAACCCAATGCGCGCCTGGTTGCCGCCTCGAAGCACCGCGCGGATTGGGTTATCGAGCAAACCGCTTTCTAGGGCTTGCCCATTAGCGGCTTGCCGCCCTCAGCTTCTCAATATTAATTAAATCTAATAGTTTTACTAATAGACCTGCCATCTGAAATGTGGCATGCTTGCAGGTATCGCATTACTTTGGCTTGATATGAACGCCCCGCACACTCTGTTACACCCGTCCTGCCCCACCCTGATTCACACCCTGATTGCTACGCAAGCCCGCACAGGTCAAAATCCCGGTTTTGTCACTGCACGCGCTGGAGCGACCCCATGCTAATCGGACTAGACCCCCTGCTTACCCCAGAATTGCTCATGCACCTCAGCGCCATGGGCCACGGCGAATGGGTGGCTGTGGTGGATGCCAATTTCACGGCCGACTTGCTGGCCCAGGGTCGTCCGGTAGTGCGCTTGCCCGGCCACAGCCTGGAGCGGGTCAGTCGCGCGGTGCTGTCAGTGTTTCCGCTGGCGGTCGATGTGGATCCGCCAGCCGCCTATATGCACGTCTGCCACAGCGCGCCTGCGCACCGTACCGAGGCCCAGCAAGCCGTGGTTAATCTGGTAGCGCAAGCCATGGGCAAGCCCATGCCAGTGCAGGCGGTGGAGCGTTTTGCGTTTTACGATCGTGTCAAAGACGCCAGCCTGATTGTGCAAAGCGGCGAAGGCACGGCCTACGGTAACGCCCTATTTTGCAAAGGCGTGATACTGCTTTAATTCCCTATGGCGATAGACGAAATCCCCCACCCCGCTGCCAGCAGCACCGTACCAGAATCCGCGGGTGCGGGAGATACGCGGCGCATGCGCGGCTCCAACCACATGGGCATGCGCCAGTTCAACGAGCGCATCGTTTTGCAGGCCATACGCCACCACGGCGCCATCCCCAAGGCCGATCTGGCGCGCATGACGCATTTATCCAGCCAAACGGTGGCCGTGATTGTGGGCCGGTTGCTGGAAGACGGGCTGCTGATCAAGCAAGACCGGGTACGCGGACGCATCGGCCAACCCTCGGTACCGCTGTCGCTCAACCCCAAGGGCGCGTACAGCATTGGCGTGCAACTGGGGCGGCGCAGCCTGCAACTGGTGGTAGCGGATTTTTGCGGCGCCATCGTTGAGCGCTTGGACTTCCGCTATGAATACCCAGACCCGGAATTGGTGATTCCCCAAATCGTGCAGGGCTTGGACGTGTTGCGCCAGCGCCTAGGCAATGCCTGGCCGCGCGTCGTGGGCATCGGCCTGACCGCCCCCTTGTTTTTGCACCAATGGGCGGACATGCTGGGCGGCCAAGCAGCGCAAGCCTTATCACGCTGGGAGCATGTGGACTTGCGCGCCCGCGTGCAGGCGCGCACTGAACTGCCGGTGGACTTTGCCAAAGACACCACGGCTGCCTGTGTGGCCGAACTCTTGCAAGGCCACGGCCAAAGCATCAGCAGTTTTTTGTATATCTATGCCGGCACCTTTATCGGTGGCGCGCTGGTGCTGGCCGGCCACATTATGGGCGGGGAGCGCGGTAACGCCGGGGCCATCGGCTCGCTGCCAGTAGCGCTCGGACAGCGGCCAGACAGCGCGCGCCGGGGCCCGCCGCCGCAGTTATTGCAAATGGCTTCGGGCTGGCAACTGGAGCAAAGCCTGCTGCAAGCGGGCCACGACGCTTTGCTGCTGCAAAGCCCGTCCATCATGGACAGCGCCTACGCCGCCTACACCACGCCCTGGCTGGAGCAAAGCGCGAGCGCGCTGGCTATGACAGTCACCAGCGCCGCCGCCTTGCTGGACCTCGATGCCGTCGTGCTGGACGGTGCGCTGGCGCCGCCCTTGATGCAAGCACTGCTGGAACGCACCCAAGCCGGACTGGCCGATTACGCGTTTGACGGCATGTACCAACCCCAGTTGCTGATGGGCCAAATCGGTACCTATGCCCGCGCGCTGGGCGGCGCCTTGCTGCCGCTGCACAGCCAATTTTTTCCCGATAAAAATATTTTCCTCAAACGCGATAAAGTATGAAGCTCTTCGTCGATTCCGCCGACCACCGCCATTGGCAACTGCCGCCGGGCTGTCCGCGCATTGTCGGGGTGACCACCAACCCCACTTTGGTTCATCGCGCAGGCCTATCGGTGACATTGCCCACCTACCAGCGCCTGCTAGGCCAGGCCGCCGACGCAGGTCTGGGTGCGCTGATGCTGCAACTGCCGCGTGCGGACTTACAAGAGGCGCATGACTGGATGGATGTTTTGCACAAACAAAGTGCGGATGCCGGGGTGCAACTGACCATCAAGCTACCTTGCCACGCGGACTGGGCGCCGCTGATGGGAGCGGTGCGGGCACGGGACTTAAGCCTTTTGATTACCGGCGTCGCTAACCCGGTGCAATTGCTCTGGTCGCGCCAACAGGGCGCGCATTACGTGGCGCCCTATTTGGGCCGCTTGGAAGCCGCCGGGCGCGATGTGTGGGCCTTGGTAGGCGCCTGCGTTGCCATGCAAGCGCAAGGCACAGATTTGCTGGCGGCCAGCATCGCTTCTGCCGATGTACTCACGCGACTGATCGCCGCGGGCGCCGCCGCCGCCACGCTCAAAGCCGAGCTGATTGCCAGCCTGGCCACCGACCCGGTTACCGAGGCTGCTATGGCCCAGTTTGCGCAAGACGTGCAAGCTAGTCTAAGCGCGCTAGCAACCGAATAATTACCCGCTAACCGCCCGCTGAGTTAACGCCGCTTGCGCGGCGCCTTGGCTTTGGCTGCAGCCTTCTTGGTCGCAGCGCCACTGTTTTTGCCGCGCTGTGCCTTGGCCGCAGGCGGGGCTTTGGCTGGCTTGCCACGGCCACTGCGCGAAGGCGGTGGCAGCTTGTCCAGATGGCTTTTGCCCAGCGGCATCAAGCTGCCTTGCACCAGGCGGAAGTCGATCTTGCGCCCATCCAAGTCCACGCGGCTGACTTGGATATCGACCCGGGTGCCGATGGCATAACGGATGCCGGTGCGCTCGCCGCGCAATTCCTGACGCACTTCGTCAAAGCGGAAATACTCACCGCCCAATTCGGTGATATGCACCAGGCCTTCGACGTACATCGCGTCGAGGGTGACGAACAAGCCAAATGACGTAGCCGCAGTGACCACGCCGCTGTATTCCTCACCCAAATGCTCATACATGTATTTGCATTTGAGCCACGCCTCAACATCGCGGCTGGCCTCATCGGCGCGGCGCTCATTGGCGCTGCAATGCAAGCCCGCAGCCTGCCAGGCCAAGGTTTCGGCGCTGACTTTCTTCGTCTTGGCACCGGAATCCGCGGCTTTGGCTGACTTGCCTTTTTCCAATCGGCGCGCCAGCTTGGCATGCGCTTCGCCAGGCAGCGGCAGCACCGGCAGCTGGTAGCGCGCATCGGCCAACACGGCTTTGATAACCCGGTGCACCAAGAGGTCTGGGTAACGGCGGATCGGACTGGTGAAATGCGTGTAGGCGTCAAAGGCAAGGCCGAAGTGCCCGCTATTGGCCGGGGTGTATATCGCCTGCTGCATAGAACGCAACAACATGGCGTGAATTTGCTGCGCATCGGGCCGGTCTTTGGTGGACTGGGCGATAGACTGGAAATCGCCCGGCTTGGGCGTTTCGCTCAAGCTGATGCCCAAGCCCAAGGCTTTGATGTAGGCGCGCAGCGCTTCAAGCTTTTCCGGCGTCGGGCCTTCGTGCACGCGAAACAAGCCCGCATGTTTGCTTTGCATGATGAAGTCGGCGCTGCAGACATTGGCCGCGAGCATGGCCTCTTCAATCAAGCGGTGCGCCACATTGCGCGTGCGCGGCACGATCTTTTCGATGCGGCCGTTTTCGTCACACAGGATTTGCGTCTCGGTGGTTTCAAAGTCCACCGCGCCACGCTTTTGGCGGGCCTTTAGCAAGGACTCATACACCCCATGCAAATGCAAGAGGTGCGGTACCAGCGCTTTGCGTTTGATCGCTTCGGGTCCACGCGTATTACCCAAAATAGCCGCCACCTCGGTATAGGTAAAGCGCGCATGGCTCCACATCACCGCCGGGTAAAACTGGTAGGCCTGCACCGTGCCGTCTTCGGTGACCAACATGTCGCAGACCATGCACAAGCGGTCCACTTCGGGATTGAGTGAGCACAAGCCGTTGGACAGCTTTTCCGGCAGCATAGGGATGACCCGGCGCGGGAAATACACGCTGGTGGCGCGGTCGTAAGCGTCGATATCGATGGCGGCGCCGTTCTCCACATAGTGGCTGACATCGGCAATCGCTACCAGCAAACGCCAGCCTTTGGCCGCATTTTTACCGCGCCCCAAGGTCGCGGGTTCGCAATAGACCGCATCATCAAAATCGCGCGCATCTTCACCGTCAATGGTTACCAGCGGCACATCGCTCAGGTCCACGCGCCCGGCCAGATCTTGCGCGCGCACGGTGTCGGGTAAGGCTTTGGCCTGCGCCAAACAGGCAGAAGAAAATTCATGCGGCACGCTGTATTTGCGCACCGCGATTTCGATCTCCATACCCGGATCGTCCACCTCGCCTAGCACCTCACTGATGCGCCCCACCGGTTGCCCGTACAGCGCAGGCGGTTCCACCAATTCGACCACCACTACCTGACCAGCGCGTGCAGTACCGGTGGCACCACGTGGAATCAAGACATCCTGACCATAGCGTTTGTCTTCAGGCGCCACGAGCCACACGCCGCTCTCTTGCAACAAGCGCCCGATGATGGGTTGGGTGGAGCGCTCCACAATCTCCAGCACGCGGCCTTCGGGCCGGCCCTTGCGGTCGCTGCGCACGATACGCGCCTTGACGCGGTCTTTGTGCAAAACGGCGCGCATTTCATTGGGCGGCAAGTAAATGTCGGGGGCCCCGTCATCGCGGGAAACGAATCCGTGGCCGTCGCGATGGCCTTGCACCACGCCTTCCACCTCGTCCAGCAGACCGCTGGTTTGACTAACTGTTTTGATACAATCGCTCTCTTTCCTGAAATGCCCAGGTGGCGGAATTGGTAGACGCACTAGTTTCAGGTACTAGCGAGTAACTTCGTGGGGGTTCGAGTCCCTTCCTGGGCACCATCTGATTCCGTAATCCCCGGATTTTCATCCATCGAATGCAAAAGTTCGACACCATCCTCGCGCTTTTCCTATCGGCGTGCAGTGTAGTCGACCCACTTTTCACACTGACTTCGTCTCGGTCTCGCCTTCTGTAGCGGCAGATTGCGGCGCAAACGCCGTCAAGGCAATCGCCGCCAAGACCAAAGCACCCCCCAGATAGACCGCATGCGGCGGCACTTCGCCATGCACTATCCATACCCACAAGGGATTGAGCACCGCGTCGGCCATGGTGATCAATACCATATGGCTGGTCGTCACACTGCGCGCGCCAACCATATACAGTACCAGTGGAATAGCCAGTTGCACCAGGCCCATCAAGAGCAGCACTGCGATACTTTGCAGGGGCGGCACGATCACCACGCCTAAGGCCGTGATGGCGGCAAAAGTCAGAAAGCCGCCCAACAAAAATGCCGGCTCCATATCAAACCCGCGGTAGCGACGCAGCGCCACGCTTTGGGCGGCAAAACAGGCGGCCACCGCCAGGCCCGTAAAAGTGCCCGCAAGCCCTTGCACCCGCGCGTCGCCCTCGCCCAGCGCGATAGCAGCCACACCGGACAGCGCCAGCAACATGGCGAGGTAAAAAATAGGTGGCGTGCGCTCGCCCAGAAAAAAGCGCGCCATCAATGCAGCAAACAAACCGGAAGTCGCCGTCAGACATGACACCGCTGCCACGCTGGCCAGATCCAGCGAAGCGATGTACAAGGACGAACCCAGTGCAAAAAAACCAGCAGATATCAAGAGGCCAGCGATGGGGCTGCGGCGCAATAAGGCCACGCTACCACGTCCGTAGCGCAGCGCAATCCACAGCGCCATCGACAAGCCCAGGCCCAGACCGCGAAAGGCATTGAAGGACCAGGGGTCGATGTCCGGCAGCCAGCGTACAAACACGCCGCTCAGACTCCAGAAAAATGTAGCGCCCGCTACCAGCAGGATGCCACGTAGGGACGAGCCGGTGCCCATCAACGATGCGACGCCATGAGGCAAGCGGCGCTAGTCCTGCTACGCAAATAATTATTCATCCAGCCGATCCCGTGGACGCAAGGCCTAATGGGTTTGCCTGCGCGCGCATGCACTTGATCATGCGCTGGCCCCCTCGCCCGCGCCATCGCCACCTGCATCGCTGCCTGCGCGGCGCACACGCGCACCGCGTCCGCGCGACAGGTTGGCGCCGGGCGCTGCGCCCCCAGCGCGGCTTTGTTCGCCGCCCCACTGCGCGCGCGCACCGTTGGAGACTTCGCCCAAACGCGCATTGATCTCTTCCAGCGTAGGCGCCGCGCCGCGCGTGTGCGACTCCAAAGCCTCGCGCATGGCGCGCAAATGTTTAGCCGTAGTACCGCAGCAGCCGCCAATGATGCGCGCTCCCGCATCGAGCGCCATGCGCGCATACAAGGCCATGATTTCGGGTGTGCCGTTGTAGCAAATCGCACCATCCACATACTGTGGCACGCCGCAATTGCCTTTGGCCACTAACACCACTTCGGGGCCCATGGACTGCGCCAGGTTGTGGATACAAGCCACCACTTCGGATGCACCCACGCCGCAGTTGGTGCCGCAGGCAGCCAGGCGGGGCGACAAGGTTTTTTCGATGGCAGAAAAATCACTGGGCGAGATGCCCATCATGGTCCGGCCATTGGTGTCAAAACTGAGCGTACAAACAATCGGCAGGCCAGCCGCGCCCGCGCCTGCGACTGCCGCTTCGACTTCCTCACGCGAGGACATGGTTTCAATCCACAACACATCGGCGCCGCCGGCCTTGAGCGCTAGCGCCTGCTCGGCAAACGCCGCTTTAGCTTCATCGAAGGTCAAGGGGCCGATGGGCTCCATGATCTCGCCGGTCGGACCCATGCTGCCAGCCACGGCAATCGTACGTCCACTGGCATCGGCGACTTGCCGAGCAATTTGCGCCGCCAAGGTATTGAGCTCGGTCATACGGCTTTGGGCGTTGTGCAACTTCAAGCGATAGATAGTGCCGCCAAAACTATTGGTGAGCAAGATGTCCGCCCCCGCATCGACAAAACTTTGATGCAGCGCCGCGATACGCTCCGGGTGTTCGGTGTTCCACAACTCGGGCGCATCGCCCGACATCAGGCCCACATCAAATAAATTGCTGCCGGTGGCACCATCGGCTAGCAGCCAGGGCCGGGTGGCTAGCAAATGGTTAAAGCGGTTATCTGCGGGGGACACGGGGCTATCAGGAGTTAAAAGCATGGCGGGCTCCACAAAGTACTCAGGGGGTCCACGCAAGACTCAGGGGGAGAGGTTCCGACTCACCGCACAGGCTGCGTGGGTGAGCGCCGTTAACAGCAAGCGGCAGCGTGCCGCTTCTTCCGAGCCTCATTCATACGTATGAACTGCAACGCTCCTCGGAAGGTTAAATTTTAGCCCAAGCAACGCAATTACCCTCGGCAAGTCTTAGCGTTGCTGGGTTTCCCAATTCGGATGCACAAAAAATGGAGCCGCCAAGGCAGGGAGCGGAGCGCGGCCCCGCACAAGATCAGCGATTTTTTCGGCCATCATGATGGTGGGCGCGTTCAGGTTGCCGCTGACGATCAAGGGCATCAAAGAGGCATCGATGACACGCAATCCGCTTACGCCGTGGACGCGGCCCTGCGGGTCGGTGACGGCCATGGCATCGGAGCCCATGCGGCAGGAGCCCGAGGGGTGGTAGGCGGTCTCGGCGTTGTTGCGGATATGTTCGTCAATCTCATCGTCGCTTTGCACTTGTGCACCAGGCGAAATTTCTTCGCCTTTGAAATCTTCCATGGCGGCCTGCGCAAATATCTCGCGTGTCAGGCGTACGCCGGCGCGCATTTCTTTGCGGTCCTGCTCAGTGCCCATGTAATTAAACAAGATACGGGGTGGCTGCAAAGGGTCGGCGCTGGCGATACGCACCCAGCCGCGGCTGGTGGGGCGCATAGGACCGATGTGTGCCTGAAAACCGTGGCCCTGCACCGGTGAGCTGCCGTCATAACGGATCGCCATCGGCACAAAGTGGTATTGCAAATCGGGATGCTTCACTCCTGCTTCACTACGGATGAAGCCGCCCGACTCCATGTGGTTGGTAGCGCCCAAGCCGCTGCGGTTGAGCACCCATTGCACACCGATGCGCAATTTGGCCAGCGGGCCCATCGCTGAATACAGGGTAATGGGCTGCTTGCAGCGCACCTGCACATAGGTTTCCATGTGGTCTTGCAGGTTTTCGCCTACGCCGCGCAATCCGAGCAAGACCGGTACTGATAAGGGTTCCAGCAAGCCGGGATGCCCAATACCGGAAAGCTGCAAAAGTTGCGGCGAATTGATCGCGCCACCACACAAAATCACTTCACGGCGGGCGCGTAATTCCTGCGCCTGGCCCTCGTGTAAAGCCTGCACGCCGACGGCACGAAGCGCATCGGGCGGACCTTCGAACAGCACTTTGGTGACCAGCGTGTTCTTGTGCAAAAACATGTTGTTACGCTTGAGCGCAGGGCGTAAATAGGCCATGGCGGTACTCCAACGGCGCCCTTTGTGCGTGGTCATGTCCATGGGGCCCAGACCTTCTTGCTGGTAGCCGTTCATGTCTTTGGTGAAGGGGTAGCCAGCTTGCTTACCCGCCTCAACAAAAGCGCGGTACAGCGGATTGCGCATGGTGGCCGTACTGACTTTGAGCGGACCGCTGTCGCCGCGGTAGGTATCGCCGCCGATACCGCGCGCTTCGGCCTTTTTGAAATAGGGCAGGCAATGCGCATACGACCAATCCTGCATGCCGTTTTGCAAAGCCCAAGCTTCGTAGTCCAGCGCATGGCCGCGCACATAAACCATGCCGTTGATAGACGAGGAGCCACCCAGCGTCTTGCCGCGCGGGCAGTGGATGCGCCGCTCGTTCATAAAGGGTTCTGGCTCGGACTGGTACTGCCAGCTGTAGCGCGGATTGGCCATCGGATAGGCCAGGGCTGAAGGCATGTGGATAAAGATACTGTGGTCGTTACCGCCCGCTTCGATCAGCAGCACGCGCACCTCGGCATCTTCGCTCAGGCGGTTGGCCATCACGCAGCCTGCCGAACCGGCACCTACGATGATGTAATCAAATTCCGGCAAAGCCATGTGTGGTCTTTCTTTAGCCTAGCAGGCGGCAGCGGCGCTGGGGCTGACCAAAGTCTATGCCAGCACGCATGCAATCATCCTCGTCGCGCACCGCGACGACTGCGGGCATTTTGCTCCGTCACCACCGCCACACGCTCGGGCAGCGTAAGCACATCTTGCAAGCGTTCAAACGGGTCGTTTAAATGCGGAATCGCCATGGCCTCGACAAAAAATTCTTGGAAGCGCGGCTCCACGGCGGTTTCAATTTTTTCCACGCGGCGCACCAGGTCTTCAATCACTTTGCGCGAACCCTTGTCCAGCAAGGCAATGCGCGCGCCGGTACCGGCGGCGTTACCCGCCGAGCTGACATTGCCGAGCACACAGTCGGGAATCATGCCCAGCACCATGGCGTATTTCACATCAATATGGCTGCCAAAGGCACCGGCTAATCGAATGCGGTCCACCTTGTCCACACCCATGCGCTCCATTAACAGGCGTATACCTGCGTACAAAGCGGCCTTGCCCAGTTGGATAGCGCGCACATCGTTTTGCAGGATGCGCAGCGCCGGTTTTTCGGCTGTCGCCGGTGCTAACTCATAGCAAAAGGTGCGGCCATCGGCCTGCACACGGGGCGTGCGCGCGGCCAGGTTGCCGTCGATGGTGCCTTCGTGGCGGATGATGCCGGCCAGGTACATCTCGGCCAGCGCTTCGATGATGCCCGAACCGCACACGCCGGTCACGCCGCTATCTGCTACCGCAGCGGCAAAGCCGGGATCGTCGGACCACAAATCGCAACCAATCACTTTGTAACGCGGCTCCAGCGTAGCCGGGTCGATGCGCACACGCTCGATGGCGCCAGGCGCGGCACGTTGGCCGCAGCTAATTTGCGCGCCTTCAAAGGCTGGGCCAGTCGGGCTAGAGCAAGCCAACATGCGCTGGTTATTGCCCAGCACAATTTCGGCATTCGTGCCCACATCGACCAACAAGGTGACGGGTGAATCCAAGTCAGGTCGCTCGGCCAAAATCACGCCCGCCGTGTCAGCACCTACATGGCCTGCAATGCAAGGCAGAACGTAAATACGTGCATTGCGGTGTACCGCAAAGTTAATCTCTGAAGCCCACAAAGTAATGGAACGGTCGGTGGCCAATGCAAAGGGCGCGCCGCCCAATTCCACCGGGTTAATGCCCAGCAGCAGGTGGTGCATGATGGGGTTGCCGACAAAGGTAGCTTCCAAAATGTCGGTGGGCAAGGCGCCCGCGCGCTGCGTCACTTCTAACGCTAGCGTGTTGAGCGCTTCGCGCACGGCAGCGGTCATTTCCACTTCACCGCCCGGGTTCATCATGACGTAGGACACACGGCTCATCAAATCTTCGCCAAAGCGGATTTGCGGGTTCATGACGCCGGCCGAGGCCACGACTTCGCCCGAGGACAGGTCGCATAAGTGGGCGGCAATCGTGGTCGAGCCCACATCGACTGCCAGGCCGTAGGCTTTTTCATGCAAAGCCGGCCAGACGGCCATAATTTGTTGGCCTGCATGCACCGCCACAGTCACTTTCCAGCCACCACTGCGCAGCGCAGTTTGCAATTGCTGCACCACGATGATGTCGCAGGACAAGTCCGTCAGGCTCCATTCGAATTCCAGCGCGTCTTCCAGACGGCGCAAATCGCCCGAGGGATCGTGCATATCGGGCTCTTGCACTTCCACAAAATACAGGCGGATCAGCGGGTCGAGGTGGATGTCATGCGCCTCGGCTTCTTTGCGCACCACTTGTTTGTGCACCTGGCTGCTCGACGGCACATCGATGACCACATCGCCCTGCACTTGCGCGCAGCAGGACAAGCGGCGCCCGTCAGCCAGCGGCTGGGTGGCGCAATAGTCCAGCTCCACTTGGGATACTGGCGACAAATGGTCCGCGCTGGAGACTACGCCATGCTTGGCAAATTCGCCCTCAGAGACCAGCACCTGGCAGCGACCGCAAATACCGCGCCCGCCACAGACCGAATCAATATCGACACCGAGCGAACGCCCAGCTTGCAAGAGCGAAGAACCCAGGGGAAAACGGCCGCGTCGCCCGGAGGGCGTGAAAACGACCAGTGCGTCAGCAACTTCCATACGTGCTTAGCTCTCTCGGCGGCGGCGAGTGCCGGTCTCGCGGCGGCCCCGGCCCATTTCGCCATCAGCGCCCATCACTGGCACTTCACGGAACTTGCGAATCCAACGGAAGCAGTCCGGATCATGGCCCATCATCACGTCGGCGGCCATGATGGCGCGCACCACTTCGGCATGCAGCGGGTTGGTAATGGCCGAGGTCATACCCGATGCCATGGCCATGGTGAGGAAACCAGCATTGATGCCATTGCGCTCGGGCAGGCCGAAACTGACATTGGATGCGCCGCAGGTGGTGTTGACCTTGAGCTCGGTGCGCAAGCGGTGCACCAGGCGCATGACTTGCACACCGGCTTGGTTGATCGCGCCAATAGGCATCACCAGCGGGTCTACCACCACGTCGCAAGCGGGAATACCGTAATCGGCAGCGCGCTCGACGATTTTCTTGGCTACGGCAAAACGCACATCCGGGTCTTGCGAAATGCCGGTTTCGTCATTAGAGATGGCGACCACCGCCGCGCCGTATTTTTTGACCAGCGGCAAAACGGTTTCCAGCCGGTCTTCTTCGCCGGTAACTGAGTTGACCAGGGCCTTGCCTTTGTACACCGCCAAGCCCGCTTCCAAAGCGGCAACGATGGACGAGTCGATGGAGATGGGCACATCGGTCACGCCTTGCACTAACTGGATGGCTTTGGCCAGCATGCCCGGCTCATCGGCCAGGGGGATACCAGCATTCACATCCAACATATGCGCACCGGCCTCGACCTGGGCCAGCGCGTCGGCGATAACGCGGCTGTAGTCGCCGGCCATCATTTCGGCGGCCATGATTTTGCGACCTGTGGGGTTGATACGCTCGCCAATGATGACGAAGGGGCGGTCAAAGCCAATAACGACCTCTTTGGTCGCAGAGCTGATGATGGTATCGGTCACGCTACATCCTTTGATTTGGAAACTTAAAACACTGTAAAAAAAAACTTGACAGGCTTAAACCGCAGCAAGCACCGGAGGTGGAATATGCAGCACGTCCGGCGAATCGCCATCGCGTCCGGGGTACCAGGGCACGCGGCCTTGCAACACGCCAGAGTTGGTCACGATCTCGGGCACCGAGTCCTCCTGGCGGTAGGCCATGATGTGCACCCCGGCCACACCTTTGATCTCTTTAACTTCCTGCACGATTTCGGTACATATTTTGCGTCCTTCGGCAGCTGGTTTTTCTGCCCCGGCCATGCGCTTGATCACCGCGTCCGGAATATGCACACCCGGCACATTGCTGCGCATCCACTCGGCCACTTTGGCCGAACGCATCGGGCCCACGCCCACCAAAATAAATACTTTGTCCAAGAGGCCCAGGTCTTCCACTTCTTTCATGTAAGTGCGCAGACGCGGCACGTCGTAGCAGTACTGGGTTTGGATAAATTGCGCCCCAGCGGCCACTTTTTTCGCCAGGCGCTGGGCGCGCCAGTCAAAAGGCTGGCCAAAAGGGTTGGCCGCTGCGCCGAAAAACACGCGTGGCGCAAACGTGACCTTGCGCCCGCTTTGGAAGCGCCGCTCGTCACGCATATCGCGGCCAATTTCCAAGAGCGACATGCAGTCCAGGTCAAACACCGGCTTGGCCTGCGGATGGTCACCGCTTTGCACGCCGTCGCCGCTCAGGCACAACATATTGCACACGCCCATGGCCGCACCGCCCAGGATGTCGCCCTGAATGGCAATCCGGTTTTTGTCGCGGCAGGAAATTTGCATGACTGGCGCATAGCCCACACGGGTGAGCAAAGCACACACCGCCAGGCTGGACATATGGCAATTGGCGCCGCTGCCATCGGTTGCGTTGATGGCGTCGACATAGCCGTCAAACACTTTGGCACGGCGATAGACCTCACTGGGGTCGGCGGAATCCGGCGGCTCCAATTCGGCAGTGATCGCAAAGCCGCCGCCGCGCAGCACGCGCTCCAAGCGTCCGGGCGAAGTATGGCCGGGCAATATGGGCAAGGGGTAGCCGGGCACCGGCTCGTCGTCAAACCTCATGCTTTGGCCTCCTGGGGCTTGGGTTCGCCCTTCTCGCGGGCCACGCGCAGCCAGGACGAGCTCCCTTTGAGGCGCCCATCGACCGCAAACTGGACCACCTTGATAGCCTCGCGGCCCGCTTGCATACGTTGGCTGCCCTCGAAGCCCTCCACCCACACGCAGCGCATCTCGGGCTTGACCTCGCAGTTGCCGTTGGCGCGTACGCCGCCGCATGGGCCGTTGCGTATGGTTTTGGGGCAGTTCATGGAACAGGACATGCCGGTGCTCGACAACGCACACTGGCCGCACATCTGGCAATCAAACAAAAGTCCTTTTACCGCTTTCTCCACCAAGGCCACGGGCTTTTCAAGGCGCTGGTAGCCAATCGCTTTCCACAGCGGATGCAGGCCTACCAGCACGCGCTCAAAACCGTTGTAAAAAATTTCTAAGCCGCGCGCATGGCGCACTGACCATCGACGCAACGCGTACATCAGTGCTCTCCCTCGGGTAGTGGCACCCCCGACTCGTCGGCGGAAATTACCGTCGGAGTTGGCAAGGTGTCATCCACCCCGTGCGCGCGGATGATACGCAGCAAATCCTCGTCTGAATAGCGCGCCTCAATACGGGCCGCCTCGGCATTGGCTTCTTCTTGAATATCGTCTCCACACTCGCGCGGATCACTGCGTTTCCAGTCGGCCAAGTAATCGCCGGCACTGGACTTGCCGGCCCGCATCGCCGCGCGGTCGACTGCTTCCTGGAAACGATGCGAAAGCTGCACCTTACCGGTTTCGCGTCCGCGCTTGACCACTACCTGCGCAGGTAGGTCACGCCATGAAATCACAATCAGTTTTGCCATTGGATCACTTTCTCGCTTACTGTTTTCAATTCCGTTTCCATCTCACCGTAGCCGGTGACACGGTACGCAAATGCCAGGCCCAGGCGCTTGGCGGCGGCCTGGCCCAGGGCCATGCCCTCGGGACTTTCTTTCTGGCACAAATACATCAAGGTGGTGTAGTTGCCAAAATACACCGGTAGCAACTGCGGATGCTTATCAATACCCAGACCGTGCATGATCAATCGCTCAAAATGCCGCAGCAAAAAATCCGTTAAATAGAAAGTACCCAACTCGGCTTCGGCCATCTGCGCAAAAGCCGCAGACCCGGCAAAAAACTCATAACAATGCGCGCCTGGCAAACGCTGCACACCTTCTTCCTGCAATACCGTGTCGAGCAAACCCCCCGTACCGCAATCGGCATAGGCCACAAAAATGTGTGGGTAATGCGCCTTAAACCGTTGTATTTTTTCGCGCACCAAACCGGGGATTTTTTCCGGGCGGTTATGCAGTTCAGCCGGCAAGCAGGTCACGTCCATGTGCGACCAGGTATTGGCTTGGCGCAACGCGATGAATTCGCGGGCCAGCGCGCCGCAGGCAATCACCAAAGTGTTTGCAGCAGCGGCCATGCCGACATCGCAATCAGGCGCGGGCCGCAGCGCGACGCGCAGCAATCAAGGTCTTGGCGGTCTCTACAGCCACACCGGCATCACGGCAATAGGCGTCCGCGCCTACGGCTTTACCAAACTCTTCGTTCAATGGCGCACCGCCTACCAACACAATGTAATCGTCACGCAGGCCTTTTTCTTTGAGCGTATCGATCACCACTTTCATGTAAGGCATGGTGGTGGTCAGCAGCGCGGACATACCCAGAATATCGGGCTGGTGTTCTTCTAGGGCTGCAATATATTTTTCGACGGCGTTGTTAATACCCAGGTCGATGACTTCAAAGCCTGCGCCCTCCATCATCATGCCGACCAGGTTTTTGCCGATGTCGTGGATGTCACCTTTGACGGTGCCGATCACCATCTTGCCAATAGGTTCAACACCAGTTTCAGCCAGCAAGGGACGCAAAATTTCCATGCCACCCTTCATGGCGTTGGCCGCTAGCAGTACTTCGGGAACAAACAAAATGCCGTCGCGGAAATCCACGCCGACGATGCGCATGCCTTCAACCAAAGCGTCATCGAGGACCCGACTGGCTGACCAGCCACGGCCTAGCAAAATATTGGTGGCTTCAATCACCTCTTCACGCAGCCCGTTGTAGAGGTCGTCATGGACTTGCTCGGTCAACTCCTCGTCGTTGAGCGAGTTCAAATCCAGATCGTCAAATTCTTCAGCCACAGAAAGACTCCTTCGGTTGTGTACGGGGTATGCCAGGGGCAAAGCACGCACTTGCGGACAGAATGTACGGGCCGCGCTGCGCAAAGCCTGATAGTTTAGCGACCCGTGATTGTCGCTATACGACAGGGTCACAATGCATGTGCAATGCAAGCAATTGCAGCCCTACACCCATTCAGTGCGACGGGCTTGGCGCCTTGCCGGGCACCACCAAGGCCAGGCGGCTATTGCGTCGCTCGGCACTCGGCGTGTGACCGAACAAGTCACGGTAGCACTTGGAAAAATGCGGCGGCGACTGGAATCCGCAGGCCAGGGCGATTTCCATCACGGACATGGAGGTCTGCAAAAGCAGGCTACGCGCCCGGCGCAGCCGCATATCGAGGTAGTACTTGGTCGGCACTTCCCCCACATAACGCTTGAACAAGCGCTCGATTTGGCGCCGCGACACACCCACCAGCGACGCAATTTCGTCCAAGGACAGCGGCTCTTCCAGATTGGCCTCCATGAGGGCGGCCGCTTCAATCAAGTTTTCGTGAAACAGGCCAACGCGGGCCATCAAGGGTACATGTTGACGGTCCTGGTCGTTGCGGATACGGTCCAAGATGAACTGATCTGAGATCATGGGCGCGATCTCGCGACCCAAGTGCGTCTGAATAATGTTTAGCATCAAATCAAGGGGTGCGATGCCGCCAGTGCAGGTGTAACGGTCGCGGTCGATGGCAAACAACTGACGTGAAAAAACGACTTTGGGAAAGCGCTCTTCCAAGGCAGTCATGTTTTCCCAGTGCACCACCGCCTTGTAACCATCGAGCAAGCCCGCTTTGGCCAGCACATAACCACCGGTGCACAGTGCACCGAGCGCAATTTGGCGTTGCGCCAAACGCCGCAGGGCCGAGGTCACGTCGACAGTGCAAGCCGCCTCAATCTCCACGCCGCCGCACACAAACACGATATGCGCATTGCCTATATCTGCCAGTGCCACCGTGGGCGCTAGCGCCAAGCCATTGCTAGCTGGCACCGGATGCCCGCCAATGCTGGCCAGTGTCCACTGGTAGACCTCTTGTCCGGCCACCCGGTTGGCCATGCGCAAGGCCTCGACGGCGCTGGACAAGGCGATCAGCGAATAATTGGGAAGGGTTAAAAAAACAAAGCGGTAGGGCCGCGGCGGCGGCGATAGGGCCGTTATCTGCCGGTTCATGCCCGCACCCGCGCAGGGGCGCACACGCTTGGGCTGTGGCTGTTTGACGTGCACATGAACTTCAACACCGGCAATCCCGTTTTGAATTAAACCAAGGCGCATTTTGTCTTATTTGCGACACTTGCAAACGAATACCCTTACCCTACAACGACTATAGCCGTCGCCAGGTAAGAAAAAAACCCCGAAACATCGCTGTTTCGGGGTTTTTTAATTGGTGCGGCTGGCAGGAATTGAACCCACGACCCCTTGGTTCGTAGCCAAGTACTCTATCCAACTGAGCTACAGCCGCAAGCCAAAGATTCTAGCATAGGCCCCCTGTTTCCTATCGATCCGCATGCCTTGCGCAAGAAGATCCGGCACTGCTGCGCGCTGAATGGCAGCGCGCTGTGACGCCAATGCAACCGTTATCAAAATCTGGGCTTGTTTGCCAAACTAGAATGAATCTGTCATCACTAACACAACGGAAGGAACCTACTATGAGCCTGCAATCCATCACCGAAGCCATGCGTCAAAAAATGGGCGAGGACAGTGGTTTGGGCGCCAGCCTGAAATTCGATTGCGGCGCCGACGGCATCATCGTCATTGACGGCAGCGTGGTACCCAACACCATTTCCAATGAAGATCGTGAAACCGACTGCACAATCGGCATCAGCATGGAAAACCTGCAAGCCATGCTCGATGGCGAGCTCAATGGCGTGAGCGCCTTTATGAGCGGCAAAATCAAAGTCGAAGGCGATATGAGCGTCGCCATGAAGCTGCAAAGCGTAGTCTAAGACCTGCGAGGGCGCTAAAGCGCGGTCTGCGCGGAAGCGCTTACTGCCGCAGCGAAACGCAAGTGCGCTGGGCTTTGCCCTAAAAATTTGGTGGGCCCACCAGGACTTGAACCTGGGACCAAAGGATTCCGGTTTGTGTTGCTTTCGCAACTCCCTGGACTTTGCCTTCACCGTATGCATCGCTGCACTTAGGCGGGTGCCGTCAAGTCTCTACACCTTCAAAGTGATTGCTCA